>JBDTCA010000142.1:0-30067 GCA_039923815.1 Caldimonas sp.
ATGTGCGCGCGCTTGGCGAGCAGCGCCTCGAAGGCGTTGAAGAACTCCTCCTGCGTGCGCTCCTTGCCGGCGAAGAACTGGACGTCGTCGATCAGCAGCAGGTCGAGCGAGTGGTATTTCGCCTTCAGTTCGTCGAAGGTCTTCCTCTGGTAGTTCTTCACCACGTCGGTGATGAACTGCTCGGCGTGCAGGTAGAGGATGCGTGCATCCGAGCGGTCGGCCAGGAGCGCGTTGCCGACGGCGTGGATCAGGTGCGTCTTGCCCAGGCCGACGCCGCCGTAGATGAACAGCGGGTTGTACATCTGGCCCGGCGAGCCGGCCACGTGCAGCGCCGCAGTTCGTGCCATCTGGTTCGCCCGACCGGGAACCAGCGTGTCGAAGGTCAGGGCGGGGTTGAGACGGCTGCGGGACGGCAGGGGTCCGAGCGTGACCGGTCCGGTACGCGACAGCACCGCGGCAGGCCCAGGGCCCGGCCCGTTCCCTGGGACATCGTCGCGATGACCCGACCCACTGCCCGTGGAGCGCTCCATCGCGCCAGACTCGGCACCGGCCCCGCCGGGCCGATGCCCGTTCGGCGAACCTGAGCCGGGTGTGCCATCGCGCTGGGCCAGGGTGACGTCGAGACGGACCGGCTTACCCGCGATTTCGGTCAGCACCGTCTCGATGCGACCGGCGTACTGGTTACGGATCCAGTCGAGCTTGAAGCGGTTCGGCACCCGCACCGTGACCACCGTGGCGTCGCCCTGGTCGCTCACGTCGGCGTCCGGCAGGGGTCGGATCCAGGTGTTGAATTGCTGGTCGGGCAATTCGGATGCCAGACGTTCGCAGCCGCGTTGCCAGAGATCGGCTCGCATATGTGGAGAAGTACCTCGAAGGTGGCCTGTGAGTGTACTCGCGGGGGCGTTGATTTCAGTACTTATCCACAGGGGAAAACACGGGTTCGCCGATGGCGCGTGCAGCCCGCTCACGGGCCCGCGGTTGACGGCACGTGCACTTCTTGCTGTAATCGCCGGTTGCCCGACCCATGCCCGGCCTCCACAGCCCGGTGTCCGGGATTGCGCCACTTCCCGGCGAACCCTCCAGGCGCCCAGCGGCGCGGCGTCACCCGATGCCCGCCCAGGCCGCGAAAGCTCATCATGAAACGCACCTATCAAGCATCGAAAGTTCGTCGCGCCCGCACCCACGGCTTTCTCGTCCGCATGAAATCTCGTGGTGGCCGAGCGGTCATCAACGCCCGTCGTGCCAAGGGCAGGAAGCGCCTGGCCGTCTGACGGCGGCGAGCGACGACCGCCATGCCGCAACGGGCCCCGTCCGGCAGGCCTCTGGCGCGTCTCGTCGAATCTGCGGAGTTCGAGCGCGTCCTCCGGGCTCGTAGCCGAGCCACCACGCTGCACTTCGCCGTTCACCATGCCGCGGCCCCCGCCAAGCGCTGCGCAAGACTCTCGCCAAACGAGTTATCAACAACCCCGTGGGTAACCGGTGCGCTCCCTGTGGATGACTGCGTTGTGGCAAGCGATCCGACACCGTGCCACTGGCTCGGCGCCGTCGTGCCGAAACGACATGCCCGACGCGCCGTGACCCGATCGCTGCTCAAGCGTCAGATCTATGCCGCGGCCGAGCGCCATCGTGCGAATCTGGCGCATGGCATCTGGGTCGTGCGCCTTCGCGCCCCGTTCGATCGCAAGCAGTTTCCGAGCGCAGCGTCGACGGCGCTGAAGCTGTGCGCCCGTGGCGAGCTCGAGTCGCTGTTCCAGACAGCGACGGCCAGCGCCAGCCCCAGCGCATCAGCCGAATCCCGGTGACAGCGTTGCCGCAGCGCGTCCTGATGGCCCTTGTGCGCGGCTATCGGTTCTTTCTGAGTCCCTGGCTCGGCAGCTCCTGCCGATTCGAGCCGACCTGCTCGGCCTACGCGCTGCAGGCGCTCGAGCGCCATGGTGCCGTGGCCGGCAGTGCGCTCACGCTTGCGCGCATCGGCCGCTGCCACCCCTGGTGCGCGGGCGGCCACGACCCGGTGCCGGCCGTGGCTCCTCGTCTCTTCACGTCGTTGTGGTCGCGCCTCTGACGCTCGACCCTCGCGACGCCCCATCTTCTCGACATCGCACCGCCATGACCGACATCCGTCGCACCCTTCTGTGGGGCATCTTTCTCGCATCGCTCTTCTTCATCTGGGAGTCGTGGAACCGCCATAACGGCCAGCCTTCGATGTTCGGGCCACCCGTGGCCCGCGTCGCGGCGCCGGCTGCCGGCGCCGGCAACGCCTCGCCGCCGTTCGGCACGGCCGTGCCCGGCAACGCGACGCCCGCGGTAGCGGGCGCTGTTCCGAGCGTCGCCGCTGCCGGTTCGGCGCCGGTCGCGAGCGAGAAGATCTCGATCACCACCGACCTCGTCACGGCCACCTTCGACACCAAGGGTGCCGATCTCGTCGGCCTGGTGCTGCTGCACCAGGAGGAGCACCCCGAGCGGCCCTGGTACACGTCGTTCCTGGCGATCTTCGGCAAGGAAGGGCCGCCGCCGCCTCGGCAGAACGTCGTCCTGTTCGACCAGTCGCCGCTGCGCTACTACGTCGCACAGACGGGTCTGTGGCCGTCATCCTCGGGGCCGGGTGCGCTGCCCGAGCATCACACGCCGATGACGCTGGTGTCGACCGAGCGCTCGCTCAAGGATGGCGTCAACGAGCTGCAGGTGCGCTTCGAGTCGCCCGAGGTGGGCAATGTCAGGCTGGTCAAGACCTTCACGTTCCGCCGCGGTGACTATGCGATCGGCGTGCGCCACGAGATCGTCAACGCGTCGGGCGGTCCGATCAGCCCGTTGCTGTACTTCCAGTTGCTGCGCGACGGCAACCCGGCTCCGGGCGGCGGCAGCTTCTATTCGACCTTCACCGGGCCGGCGATCTACACCGACACCAGGCACTACGAGAAGATCGATTTCTCCGCCATCGAGAAGCGCGATACGCCGGGCAAGGTGGTCCGCGAGGTGGCGCCGAGCGGCTGGGTCGCCATGGTCCAGCACTACTTCGCCTCGGCCTGGCTGGTCGACAAGGCTGCGGCGCCGGCGTCGCCATGGGAGTTCTTCTCCGGCAAGGTCGACACCAACACCTACTCGGTCGGTATGCTGGTGCCGGTGGGCCAGATCGCGGCGGGCGCCACCAGGGTGGTCGACGCCAAGCTCTTCGCCGGCCCCCAGGAAGAAGACAAGATCACTGCCCTGGCGCCGGGCCTGGAACTCGTCAAGGACTACGGCATCTTCAAGGTCATCTCCGAGCCGCTGTTCTGGCTGCTGACACAGCTTCACAAGCTGTTCGGCAACTGGGGCTGGTCTATCGTCGGCCTCGTCGTGCTGCTGAAGATCGCCTTCTACTGGCTCAATGCCAAGGCCTACGGATCAATGGCCAAGATGAAGGCGATCAATCCGAAGATCATGGAGATGCGGGCGCGCCTGAAGGACAAGCCGCAGCAGATGCAGCAGGAGATGATGCGCATCTACCGCGAGGAGAAGGTCAACCCGCTCGGCGGCTGCCTGCCGATCTTCGTGCAGATGCCGTTCTTCATCGCGCTGTACTGGGTGCTGCTGTCGAGCGTGGAGATGCGCAACGCGCCCTGGATCGGCTGGATCCATGACCTTTCCGCGAAGGATCCCTACTTCATCCTGCCGTTGCTCATGACCTGCACCAGCCTGCTGCAGACCTGGCTCAACCCGACCCCGCCCGATCCGGTGCAGGCCAAGATGATGTGGATCATGCCGCTCGTCTTCTCGGTGATGTTCTTCGTGTTCCCGGCCGGCCTGGTGCTGTACTGGCTCACCAACAACATCCTGTCGATCGCGCAGCAGTACGTCATCAACAAGCGGCTCGGCGTGCTCGGCAAGTAGCGCCGCGAAAGCGATGCCGGCGGCGAGCATCGACGACCCCATCGTCGCCATCGCGACGGCGAGCGGTCGCGGCGCGGTCGGCATCGTCCGGGTTTCCGGCGCACGCCTCATGCCATTGGCCGAGGTCTTGTGCGGCCGGGCCCTGCAGCCGAGGCTGGCCACGTACTTGCCCTTCCTCGATGCAGCAGGCGTCGCCATCGATCACGGCCTCGCCCTCTACTTCCCGGCGCCGCATTCGTACACCGGCGAAGACGTGCTCGAGTTGCAGGCGCACGGCGGTGCGGTCGTGCTCCAGCTGCTGCTCGCGCGCTGCCTCGAAGCGTCGCGCGACACGCTGGCCGCGCCGCTCCGGATCGCCCGCCCCGGCGAGTTCACCGAGCGCGCCTTCCTCAACGACAAGCTCGATCTGGCCCAGGCCGAAGCCGTCGCCGACCTCATCGATGCCAGCACCGAGGCGGCGGCGCGTTCGGCGGCGCGTTCGCTCGACGGTGCCTTCTCGAAACAGATCGATGCGCTCTCGGCCGAACTCGTCGAGCTGCGCCTGCTTGTCGAGGCGACGCTCGATTTTCCCGACGAGGAGATCGATTTCCTCGAGGCCGCCGACGCGCTCGGTCGGCTCGGCCGCGCGACCTCGGCTGTCGAGGCGGTGCTGGCGCGGGCGCGCCAGGGTGCGCTATTGCGCGACGGCCTCCGCGTCGTTCTTGCCGGCCAACCGAACGTGGGCAAGAGCTCGCTCCTCAACGCGCTGGCCGGTGCCGAACTGGCGATCGTCACCGCGACGCCGGGAACGACACGCGACAAGGTCGGCCAGACGATCCAGATCGAGGGCGTGCCCGTGCACGTCGTCGACACCGCCGGCCTGCGCGAGGCGGAAGAAGAAGTCGAACGCATTGGCGTTGAGCGCAGCTGGGCTGAGATTGGCAACGCCGACGCGATCGTTTTCCTGCACGACCTGAGTCGGGCCGGCGAAGCTGCCTACGACGCCGCCGAGCGCGAGATCGCGGCGCGTTTGCCGCCACGACTCGAAGCCGAAGGCCGCCTGCTCCATGTCCACAACAAGATCGACGCTGTCGTCGCTCAACCGCCCACCGCCGAGGGTCTCGCGATTTCCGCGCTCACCGGTCAGGGCCTCGAATCGCTGCGCCACCGCCTGCTCGACGTCGCGGGCTGGCAGTCGGCGCCGGAGGGGTTGTTCATCGCTCGCGCACGACATGTCGACGCGCTGCAGAGGAGCCACCGCCATCTCGCCATTGCGGCGAAGCACGCCGAAGCCGGCAACGCACGACTCGAGCTCTTCGCCGAGGAACTGCGCCTCGCCCACGACTCGCTCGCCGAGATCACCGGCGCCTTCAGCGCCGACGACCTGCTCGGCGCCATCTTCGCGCGCTTCTGCATCGGCAAGTAGCGCCGCTCGGCCACGCCGTCATACTCGCTCGGCGGCAATGTGGCCCGGCAACGAGGAGCAGTGAATGGCGACCAAAAAGGGAATCGTGCGACGTGCAGTGGACGCGGTGAGCGAGGTTTTTCAGGATCCGCCGACGGCCCTGGCGCCTGCGAAGCAACGCATTCGACCGGCCGCCAAGAAGGCGCCGGCGAAGAAGGCGGCCGCAAGAAAGACAGTCAAGAGCATGGACCGCAAGCTGGTCTCGACGATGGAGGACTACGAGGTCAAGTACCTGGCGCAAAAGTGGAAGGTGACGCAGAAGGCCGTGAAAGAGGCCGTCACCAAGGTGGGTCACTCGCGCAACAAGGTCGAGGCCGAGCTCAAGCGGGGCAAGCTCTAGTTCGGAGTCGGCCCGCCCGGATCGGACGACGGCGGGATCGGCCCGGCATCGTCCTTGCGCAGCGCCCGCGGCAACTCGTTGACCCGGCCGTCCTTGACCAGCACGACCCGCTGGGCGCCGGAGATCGTCTCCGGCCGGTGAGCGATGACGAGGCGCGTCAGCTGCATGTGCGCCAGCGCACCGGTGACGGCGCGCTCGTTGACGATATCGAGGTGGCTGGTCGCCTCGTCGAGCGCCAGTACCTTCGGCTGCTTGTAGAGGGCGCGCGCCAGCAGCAGCCGTTGCTTCTGGCCGCCCGAGAGCCCCGAGCCGAGGTCGCCGACGAGCGTCTGGTAGCCCATCGGCATGCGCACGATGTCGTCGTGCACCTGCGCCAGCTTGGCGCAGGTGGCGGCACGTTCGGAGTCGGGGTGGGAGTCGAAGAAGGTGATGTTGTCGCCGAGACTGCCGGTGAGGAGCACGTCTTCCTGCATCACGGTTCCGAGTTGACGGCGCACGTTGGCGATGCCGAGCTGGCGCACCGGGATGCCACCGTAGAGCACCTCGCCTTCGCTCGGTGGCAGCAGGCCGAGCAGGATCTTCAGCAGCGTTGTCTTGCCGCAGCCCGACGCGCCGGTCACGGCCACGCTCTCGCCGGCCGGCAACATGAAGTCCGCGTTGCGGAGGATCCAGGGCTCACCCTCGCCGTAGCGAAAGCTGACGTTGCGCAGCTCGAGCGATGGCGAGAGGTGGCCGAGATCGCTGGCCGGGACATGGGCGTCGAGGCCGCGCACCTGCGGGTGGTCGTGCTCCACCGGCGTGAGGGCGATGTCGGCCAGCCGCTCGGCATGCAGGCTGAGCATGCGCAGGTCGACGCCGTTGTTGATGAGCGCGGCAACGCGGGTCGTGAACTGCGTCTTGTAGGCGATGAACGCGAACAGCATGCCGATCGTGAACATCGACGACTGGCCGCTTTGCCCGGCCATCACCATGCGCGCGCCGAGGCCGAAGACGACCAGGTTCTCGAGGCCGAAGATGAAGGTGTTGCCGGTCGTGAAGGCGATGTTCATCTTCGCCGTGCGCACGTCGCGGTTCTGGACGTCGACGAGCAGGTTCTGCCAGCGCGAGCGGCGGTCTTCCTCGCGACCGAACAGCTTGAGCGGCGTCATCGCGCGCAGCGTCTCGAGGAAGTGGGTGTTCTCCTTCGCGGCGACGACGAGTCGCTCGGCCGCGGCATTGCGGAACGGCCGGTACGAGAGCCAGCGAAGCAGCCCGTAGACGGCGACGGCAGCGAGCGTCACGAGGCTCAGCTGTGGCGCGTAGACCAGCATCATGATGAGCGCGGCGACGGCCATGATGCCGTCGATCACGGCCTCGATCACGGTCGTCGTGAGCGTCTTCTGGATCGCGTTGACGGAGCCGAAGCGCGACACCACGTCGCCGAGGTGGCGGCGCTCGAAGAAGTCGACGGGCAGGCGCACCAGGTGCGCGAACATGTTGCCGGCCCATTGCAGGCTGAGCGTCATGCCCAGCACCATCACCATCCAGCTGCGCGCCAGGCCGATCGCGGCCTGTGTCAGCAACAGCAGGGCAAAGCCGATCACGAGCACCGTGAGGAGGTCGCGGTCGCCTGAGGTGATGACGTCGTCGACCACGATCTGCGTGAAGAGCGGTGCCACCAGCGCGAACAGCTCGAGCACCGCGGCAACGATGAAGATCTGCGCCAGCGAGCGCTTGAGGCCACGCACCTTGCCGGTGAGCTGGCCGAGTTGCAGGCGCGGGCTGGCGTTGCGCGGCTGGAAGTCGGCATTCGGCGTCAGCTCGAGGGCGACGCCGGTGAAGTGGCGCGAGACCTGCGCCAGCGTCAGGCGGCGCTCGCCGACGGCCGGGTCGTAGACGACGACATGCCGCTTGCCCGCGCTTTTCAGGACCACGAAGTGATTGAGGTCCCAGTGCAGGATGCACGGCGCGTTCAGCTGATCGAGCTCGCCGAGCTCGAGCCGGAGCGGCCGCGAGTTGAAGCCGAGCACCGCCGCCTGCCCGACGACCTGCTGCAGCGTCGCGCCCTTCAGCGAACTCGGGAAACGCCGGCGCAGGTCGGCGAGGTCGATGCGCAGGCCGTGTGCAGCGCAGATCATGGCCAGGCAGGCGAGCGCGCATTCCGTGCCTTCGGACTGCAGGACCGGTCGCATCATGGCCATGCGCCGGCGACGCCGTCGACCCGGCTCATTGCGACGGGCTCGCCAGGGACTTGGCCAGTCCCGAGGCCGCGAGCACCGGCTCGAGCATCCACTCCCAGACGCGACGGCGCTCCTGCACGACGTCGGCCTCGAGCGTCATGCCGGCCTTGAGCGGCTGCATTTCGCCGTAGGTCCGGATGGCCTGCGCATCGAGCTCGACGGTGACGCGGTACATCGGCTCGTTGCTCTGTGCTGCCGCCATCAGTGCCTGGCCCTGGCCGGCCGGCAGGTCCTGGCTGTTGATGGGCGTGCGACTCACCGAGGCGATCCGGCCCTTCGCCATGCCGAATTTCTGGTACGGATAGGCCGCGTAGCGAACCCAGACGGTCTGGCCGCGGCGCACGAACCCGGCGGTGCGGCTGGGCGCGAACAACTGCGCCTCGAGCGGGCTCGGCGTGCCGTCGCTCGCGTTCGGGATCAGCGACGCGAGCGTCTGGCCCGGCTGCACGATCTGGCCGCGGTTGACAGTGAGCGCCGTCACCACGCCGGCCTGCGGCGCCGTCACCACGACCTCGCGTTTCGAGTCGTTCTCGGTGCCTTCCTGGCTCAGGCTGGCCAGGCTGCGATCGAGTTGCGCGAACTGCGTCTGCAAGGCGCTGGCGTTGGCTTGCTGCTCGGCACGCAAGGCCTGGGCGTCGCGGCGCACGCCGGTCAGGCTGCGCTGGGCGCCGGTCTCGCGGGTCTTGAGCTCGAGCAGCTCGTCCTGCTTTTGCTGGGCCTGGATCTCGGCGACATAGCCACTTCTGGCCAGCTCGTTGTAGCGCTCTACGGTCTTCTTCGATAGCGCCATGCGGCGGCCGATGCTGTCGAGCTCGCCCTCGGCCTGGCGCGTCTCGGCCTCGAGGCTGCGCAGCCGGTCGGCGGTCGCCTGCTGGCGCTGCCTCGACTGCACTTCGGCCAGCGAACGCTCCGTTTGCAGTGCCGTCCGGCGCTGCGCCATGCTCTGTGCGATCAGCGCCGCCGCCTCGCCCTGGGCCGTCGCGCGGTCGGTGCCGACCACCATCATCGGCTGGCCGGCGCTGACGGCGTCGCCTTCCCTGACGCGGACATCGAGGACGGTGCCGGACTGCGGCGCCGACAGGTTCAAGGTGCCGTAGGTCGGCATGAGCAAGCCGGTCAGGCGCTCCTTGCGCGTGATCTCGCCCCAGAGTGCGTAAGCGACAAGGGCGGCTGCGAGCACGAGGGCCACCGTGGTGACGACGGCGAAGCTCGGATTGCGCGCGATGCGGATCGTGCCGAGCGAACGGCTGCGCTGCGCTTCGAGCACCTCGTCCCGAAAGAGACCTGCCACTGTGTTCCCTCACCGCCCGCGCGGGCCTTCGCTTTGCGGCGCGAGATTACACCGCGGCCGATGAACGGAGACATTCGCCACGCCTGTGGCGTTCCCGTGTCGGGGCCGACGCCGGATAATCGCCCGCCAAGTCAGAGCGGTACCGCGATTTCGCGCGGGCGCGGCCACGAAAAGGGTCCGAATGGAAATCGACGAGCTGGTCAAGGCCGTTCAATCGCTCAACGCCGAAGACGCCTTTCGCGCACGCCTGAGCTTCGACAACTGGCGCACGATCGCGCCTTACCTGGCACGGTACGAGATCCGCACCGGCGACCTGCTCATCAAGCAGGGCGACGCCGACCGATCGATGTACTTCATCGCCGAGGGCAGCATGCAGATCTACACGACGGCAGGCGCGCCGGGCGTCCATCGCGTCGCGATCCTGCGCGCCGGCGCCGTGGTCGGCGAACCCGGCCTCTTTGGCGACACGCCGCGGATGGCCAATGTCGAGGCCATGACGCCGTGTGTCGTCTGGGCGCTGCGCGGGCCGCGCATGGAGGAGCTGGCGCAGCGTTCGCCGGCGCTGGCCCTCGAGCTGCTTCGGGCCGCGGGTGCGGTGATGGCGACCCGCATGCGGGCGACACTGTCGAGGCAAGCCCCCCTGACCTGACCTGGCCGGTCCCTCAGCTCGGCGACAGCAGCTTTTCCTCTGCAATCGCGAGCCGCTCGGGCACACCCGACAGCACCAGCGTGTCGCCGGCGCCCAGCACCTGCGCATCGTCGGGCGGCTGCACCGCCCCGGCGGCTCGTCGCAACGACACCACCGTGACGCCGAGCGACGGCAGCGCCTGCTCGCCGAGCGTTCGCCCGGCGCTCGGACTCGTCGCCGGCAGGGTGACGCTGAGCAGGCGCGCCTGGTCGAGCGATTCGGCGGTGTCGTCATCGGCGCCCTTGAAGTAGCCGCGCAGCAAACCGTAGCGCGCGTCGCGCTGCGCCTGGACGACCCGCAGCACCCGCCGCATCGGCACGCCGACCAGCGCCAGCGCGTGGCTGGCCAGCATCAGCGAGCCCTCGATCGCCTCCGGTACGACCTCGGTGGCACCGGCCGCGCGCAGGCGCTCCATGTCGGCGTCGTCGATGGTGCGCACCACCACCGGCACGCTCGCCGTATGGTTCTTGACCAGGTGCAGGATCTTCAGCGCCGAAGGCGTGTCGTGGTAGCTCACGACCACGGCGCTGGCCCGCGCCAAGCCGGCGGCCATCAGGCTCTGCAGCCGGGCTGCGTCGCCGAACACCACGCTCTGGCCGGCAGCCTGTGCCTGGCGCACGCGGTCGGGGTCGAGGTCGAGCGCGATGTAGGCGATCTTCTCTGCCTCGAGCAACCGGGCCAGGTTCTGGCCACTGCGACCGAACCCGCAGATGATGATGTGCCGCTCGGTGTTGATCGAGCGCTTCGCGATCGAGGTCATCGCCACCGATTGCAACAGCCAGTCGTTGGCCGACAGGCGCATGACGATGCGGTTGCTGAGCATGAAGATGAACGGCGTCGCCAGCATCGACAGCACCATGCTCGCCAGGACCGGGCTCTGCAGTGCCGGCGGGATCAGGCGGCGTTCGGTGGCCAGGCTGAGCAGCACGAAGCCGAACTCGCCGGCCTGCGCCAGGTAGAGGCCGGTGCGCAGGGCTATGCCTTGAGCCGCCCCGAAGAATCGGGCCAACGCCGTCACCAGCGCGAACTTGAAGAGCACCGGGAACAGCGTCAGCGCGAGGACAAGCATGGCGTTGTCGAGTACCGCATTGGCGTCGAGGCGCATGCCGACGGTGATGAAGAAGAGCCCGAGCAACACGTCGTGGAAGGGCCGGATGTCGGTCTCGACCTGGTGCTTGAACTCGGTCTCGGCGATCAGCATGCCGGCCACGAAGGCGCCGAGCGCGAGGGAGAGCCCGGCGTGCTCGGTGAGCCAGGCCAGGCCAAGCGTGACGAGCAGCAGGTTGAGGATGAAGAGCTCGTCGCTCTTGCGGCGCACGACCAGCGTCAACCACCAGCGCATGACGGCGCGGCCACCGACCATGAGCACGGTAAGCAACGCGGTCGCCTTCAACGCCGCCAGGCCAAGTTCGCGCAGCAGCTCTTCCGGCGTCGAGCCCAGGGCGGGGATCAGCACCAGCAATGGCACCACGGCCAGATCCTGGAACAGCAGCACGGCCATGACGCGCCGGCCATGCTCGCTTTCGAGCTCGAGCCGGTCCGACATCAGCTTGACGACGATCGCCGTCGAGCTCATCGCCAGCGCCGCGCCGAGCGCGACCGCGGTTTGCCAGCCCAGGCCCCAGGAGCGACCGACCAGCGTCAGGCCCCAGGTGAGCGTCATGTTGCCGGCCAGGACCGCCAGTACGGTGAGCACGACCTGGCTGAGGCCGAGCCCGAAGACGAGCCGCCTCATGCTCCGCAGCCGGGTCAGGTTGAACTCGAGGCCGATGACGAACATCAGGAAGACGATGCCGAACTCGGCCAGGTAGGTGACGCCGGCCGAGTCGCCGGCCAGGGCCATGGCGTTCGGCCCGATGGCGACGCCCACGGCGAGGTAGCCGAGCATCGGCGGCAGCTTCGCGAGGCGGCAAAGCACCACGCCGGCCACGGCGGCGACGAGGTAGAGCAGCGTCAGTTCGAGCGTCGAGGCCATGCCGGGTGAGAGTGGGGCGAACCCTAGAATCGATCGATCGATCCTAATGGACGCCTCTTTCACGCCGTGTCCGCTGCCACCCCCTTCGACCCCGCACGCGTTCTCTTGCTCGCCCGCGCGACGCTCGATATCGAAGCCCGTGCGCTCGATGCGCTGAAGGCGCGCCAGGGCGAGAGCTTCGTCGCCGCCGTTCGGGCGATGCTCGAGTGCGGCGGCCGCGTCGTCGTGATGGGCATGGGCAAGAGCGGACATGTCGGTCGCAAGATCGCGGCGACGCTGGCGTCGACCGGGACGCCAGCGTTCTTCGTGCACCCCGGCGAGGCCAGCCACGGCGACCTCGGCATGGTCACGCCCGGCGACGTCGTCATCGCGATCTCGAACTCGGGCGAGAGCGAAGAGCTCGGTGCGATCGTGCCGGCGATCCGGCGGCTCGGCTGCACGCTCGTGGCCATGACCGGCGGCGCGGCGAGCAGCCTGGCGCGCCATGCCGACATCGTGATCTCGAGCGCCGTCGACGTGGAGGCCTGCCCGCTCAATCTGGCGCCGACCGCGAGCACCACCGCGCAGATGGCGCTCGGCGACGCGCTCGCCGTCGCCCTGCTCGACGCCCGCGGCTTTCGCGAAGAAGACTTCGCGCGCTCGCATCCGGGCGGCAGCCTCGGTCGCAAGCTGCTCATGCACGTTGCCGACCTGATGCGCAGCGGCAGCGCCGTGCCCCGCGTCGGCACCGCGACGTTGATGGCCGACATGCTCCACGAGATGACCGACAAGGGTCTCGGCTTCACGGCCGTGGTCGGCGATGACGGTGCCGTCGCCGGCATCTTCACCGACGGCGACCTGCGCCGCCTGATTGAGACCGGCGCCGACCTGCGCGCGCGGACCGCCGGCGAAGTGATGCACGCGGCGCCCCGGCTCATCCGTGCCGACGCGCTCGCCGTCGACGCCGCGGGCCTGATGGAGCGCCACCGCGTCACCGGCCTGCTCGTCGTGGATGCCGAAGGCCGCCTTGCCGGTGCGATCAACACCAACGATCTCATGCGTGCGAAGGTGATCTGATGGCGCATCGCCGCAGCACCGGCAGCGCACCCGCGCTGACGTTCGACGCCGAACTGCTTCTCGCCGCACGCGGGCCGGGCGCCGGCATCGGCGCGGCGATCTTCGACGTCGACGGTGTTCTCACCGACGGTCGCCTCTACATCGGCGAGCACGGTGAGGTCTTCAAGGCCTTCTCCACGCTGGATGGCCAGGGCCTGAAGCTGCTCGTGCGGGCCGGCATCGTGCCAATCGTCGTCACCGGGCGCGACTCGTCGGCAGTCCGGCGCCGCGTCGCCGAACTCGGTCTGCCCCATGCGGCCTACGGCGTCGCCGACAAGCTGCCCGTCGCGACGGCGCTGCTCGGCGAGATCGGCCTCGGCTGGGACCGCGTCGCCGTCATGGGTGACGACTGGCCCGACCGGCCACTGATGCAGCGCGCCGCCTTTGCATGTGCACCCGTCAATGCGCACATCGAGGTGAAGGCGGTGGCGCACCACGTCACTTCCGCGGTCGGGGGCCACGGCGCGGCGCGTGAGTTCTGTGACCTGCTGCTCGTCGCCTCGGGCCGCTACGTCGATCTGCTGCGCGGGCCGCTACCGACTCTCGATGGCGCCAACTGACTCCGGCAGCGTTGCCGAGAGCGTGGTCTTCGAAGACGACGACGAGGTCGACCTCAGCTTCGCTGGTCCGGAGCCGGTCGCCGCGGTGTCGTGGCCGTGGCGGCTGCTCGACCTCAGCACCGCCTACCTGCCGCTGGTGATGATGGGCGTGCTCGCCGCCGGCACCTGGTGGCTGGTGCGCAATGCGCCCACGACCGACGTGCGGCCGGCGGCGGTGGCGCCACGCCACGAGGCCGACTACCTGATGACGAACTTCGTGGTCCAGCGCTTCGACGCTGCCGGGACCTTGCGCACGCAGATCGAGGGCGCGCAGCTGCGCCACTTCCCCGACAACGACACGCTCGAGGTCGACACCGCGCGCATCCGCGCCATCGGCGACAACGGCACCGTGACGCTGGCGACGGCGCGCCGAGCGCTCGCCAACGGCGACGGCAGCGAGGTGCAATTGCTGGGCGATGCACACATCGTTCGCCCCGCCACCGGCAAGGAGCAGACAGTCGAATTCCGCGGCGAGTTCCTGCACGGATTCCGCAATCTCGAGCAGGTCCGATCGCACCTTCCGGTGGTCGTGACGCAGGGCTCGAGCGTCGTCCACGCCGAGGGCATGACGTACGACAACCTTGCCCGCGTCGTGACCCTGACGGGCCGTTCGAGAGCGACCTTCGAACCGCCGAAGCGGCCGGCGACCCAATGACCGGCGCGGTCGGCCGCAGCCAGCTCGTCTTCATCACCGGCGCGTCCAGCGGCATCGGCCAGGCGCTGGCAGCACGCTTTCACGCGGCCGGTTATCGCTTGGCACTGGTCGCGCGCCGAGCCGAAGAAGTCGCGGCCTGGGCCCGTTCACAAGGCTTCGCCGACGACAGCTTCGCCGTCTACGCGGCCGATGTTCGCGACATCACCGCCATCACCGGTGCCGGCGCCGCCTGCATCGCCGCCCAGGGGCTGCCCGACGTGGTCATCGCCAGCGCCGGCATCAGCGTCGGCGTCGACACCTCGGTGTTGGCCGATCTCGAGGTCATGCGCGCCACCTACGAGACCAACAACCTGGGCACGGCCGCGACCTTCCAGCCATTCATGGCCGCGATGCAGGCGCGCGGCACCGGCACGCTGGTCGGCATCGGCAGCGTCGCCGGCTTCCGCGGCTTGCCCGGACACGGCGCCTACTGCTCGAGCAAGGCGGCCGTCATCAGCTACTGCGAGACGCTGCGCGGCGAGATGCGCCCATTCGGCGTCAAGGTCGTGACGGTCGTGCCCGGCTACATCGATACGCCGCTGACGCGGGGCAATCGCTACTCGATGCCGTTCCTGATGAGCGCCACCGATTTCGCGGACCGCGCCTTCGACGCCATCGTCCAGGGCGCCGCCTTTCGCGTCATTCCGTGGCAGATGGGCTGGGTAGCGAGGCTCATGCGCCTGCTTCCGAACAGCTTGTTCGATCGACTCGCTGCGGGCCGCGCACGCAAGCGGCGGCAGGGCGAGTAGCAGGGCAAGAACGCCGCAGGCAGCAAAAAGGCGGTGCGCTTTCGCTGCACCGCCTTTTCGGAGAACCGCACCGACGTGCGGTGCGTGATCCCGGAGGTTGCCTAGTAACCGCCGCGGCTGCCACCGCCGCCGCCGCCGGAACGACCGCCGCTGCCGCCACCACTGCCGTAGCCGCCGCCACCACCGGAGCGGCCACCGCCACCACCGCCGTAGCCGCCACCACCGCCGCCGCCGTAACCGCCGCCACCGCCCGTGCCGCCGCCGCCACCGGAGCGCGTGCCGCCACCACCGCCGTAGCCGCCACCCCCGCCGGTGCTGCCGCCGCCGCCGCCGAAGCCGCCACGGCTGCCACCACCGCCACCACCGAAGCCACCCGGACGCTCTTCGCGCGGACGTGCTTCATTGACGACGATGGCGCGGCCGTCGAGGGCCTGGCCGTTCATGCCGTTGATCGCGGCCTGTGCTTCCGGGTCGGAACCCATCTCGACGAAGCCGAAGCCCTTCGAGCGACCGGTGTCGCGGTCCATCATGACCTTTGCCGACGACACCGTTCCGTATTGCGCGAACGCCTGCTGCAGGTCCTCGTCGCGTACGTTGTACGAGAGGTTGCCGACGTAAAGTTTATTGCCCATGGAAAAGCTGCCTTCCTGTTCTTTATCTATAGAAAATGTGGAGCTTCTACCCGTCGTGAACTATTTCAAGAAGGCGCTGCTTCCATACACAGACTGGCAATATAAGTGAACTGGCAGAAAAATAGGCTTAGGAGCTACCAGATTTGTTGTTTTCGGGCAGTGTTCGCGAGCCGCGTCTGTCTCCGATGACTGCAGACACTGCGCCGGCTCCGCGCATCGCCAGCCTGGTGCCGAGCCTGACCGAGCTGGCGGTCGCGCTCGGACTCGGTGCCAGGCTCGTCGCCCGCACCGGCTTTTGCATTCATCCCGCCGCCGGAGTCGCGGCGATCGCCAAGGTCGGCGGCACGAAGGACGTCAACCTCGCCAAGCTGAGGCGGCTGGCGCCGACCCACGTCCTTGTCAACGTCGACGAGAACCGGCTCGAAACCGTCGAGGCGATCCGCGCCTGGGGCACTGCGGCGCCGGAGATCGTGGTGACGCATCCGCGATCACCCGAAGACAACCTCGCGCTGGTCGACCAGCTCGCGGCAGTCTTCGCAGCGGAGCCCGGCGTCGCCGCGCGCGCAGCGTGCCTGCGCCAGGCGCTGAGCGCCGCGTTGCGGGCGACCGCAGGCGAGGCCGGTGAACCAGTTCGCGCGAGCCAGCGGGTGCTCTATCTCATCTGGAACGACCCGTGGATGACGGTCGCGCGCGACACCTACATCTCGCGCATGCTGGCCCGCATCGGCTGGGCGACTTGGCCGGCGCAAGATGGCGGCGTCACCGGCAAGGCGCGCTACCCGGTGCTGACGGGCGGCGAACCGTGGCTGGCCGACGTCGACCGCGTCCTCCTCAGCTCGGAGCCGTTCGCGTTCACCGCGCAGCACGTCGACGATGCACGCCGGCTTTGCCCGCGTGCCCGCGTCCAGGCGGTCGACGGCGAATTGCTGAGCTGGTACGGCGCCCGCGCCGTCGCCGGCCTCGACTATCTGCGCCAGCTCGCAGCGGGCGCCGACGACATTGCCGGCAATTCGGAGCCAGGGGAATCCTGAAGCCGCTCATCGCCCTGCTGGCGTTGCGGCGGGCATGGAATCGCGACAACGCTTTCAGCGTCTCGCCTTCGCGCCTGCCGCGTCGACCCCCTCGAACAGGGGGCGAATGGCGCCGATGCAACCACGTTTTGTAGACGTTCGCGGAACGGTGGCCTTCGACCATGCGGGGGTGCCGACGACTGCGATCGCGGCCGTCACCACACCCCGGCCTCGTGCCTTGACGCCTTTCTGGAAGGAAGCCATGTTCTCGACCCTTATCCGCCGAGCCCTGCCCGCGTTCTTCGCGACCGCCCTCGTTGCCTGCGGTGGCGGCGGCAGCAACGATGACAACGGCAGCGGCGTCACTCCGACCCCGCAACCGCCCGTCGCAACACCGACGGCGTCGATCGCCCTCGCCCCGGCCACGCTCAACATCGTTGCCGGCACCAACAGCTCGTCGATCCTGACGTTGACGCGCGGCGGCGGCTTTGCTGGGGCGGTGTCGATCGCCGCCAGCGGTGCGCCGAGCGGGGTCACCGTCGCGTCGCCGGCGATCGCCGCCAGCGGCGCGACCTCGACCGTCACGGTCACGGTGGCCACGAGCGCTGCGGCCGGCCCGAGCACGGTCACGTTCGTGGCCACCGGCACCGGCGTGACGATCGCGCCGGTGACGCTCGCGCTCACCGTCACGGCGGCGCCGGCCGGCGTGACGCCGATCGGCGAGGGCATCCTCGGCGAGGCGGCCTACGACGAGTCCGGTCATGTGGTGGCACTCTCGGCCGACGGCTCGCGGGTGGCCATCGGCGCCTGGCTCAACGACGGCGCCAACGGCACCGACTCGGGGCACGTGCGGGTCTACCAGAAGAGCGGCACGACCTGGACCCAGCTCGGCGGCGACATCGACGGCCAAGCGGCCAACGACCGCTTCGGCACCAGTCTGGCGATGTCGGCCGACGGTTCGCGGGTCGTGGTCGGCGCCTATCTGCACGGCGCTGGCTTCACGGCAGCCGGCCAGGTGCGCGTCTACGAGCTCGTCTCGGGCGCATGGACTCCGATTGGTACCGCGATCGACGGCGGCTTCAGCCAGGGCCTCGGCTATGCCGTGTCGATGTCGGCCAACGGCCGCCGCATCCTCGTCGGCGTGCCCGGCGTCAACAACACCAACGGCTACGCCAGGGTCTACGAGCAGAGCGGCAGCGACTGGGTCGCCCTCGGCAGCGTCCTTGCCGAATCAGGCTGGGACTTCGGTCAGGCCCTTGACATGTCGGACGACGGCAACCGGATCGCCATCGGTGCGCCGAGCGGCAACGGCACGAGCCGCCCCGGCACGACCTATGTGTACCAGTGGAACGGCACCGTCTGGGCGGCGCTCGGTGCGCCGATCGTCGGCGAAGCGTTCGGCGACTTCGCCGGGGCCGCGGTGTCGCTGTCGTCGGACGGCTCGCGCGTGGCCATCGGCGCGCCGTCCAACAAGGGCGGTGATCCGGCCGGCCTGCTGGCCACCGGGCAGGTCCGTGTCTATGCCTTGAACGGGACCACGTGGAGCCAGCTCGGCGCCGACATCGACGGCAAGCTGCCCGCCAACCCAGACCGTTTCGGCGAGTCGGTGGCCCTGTCGGGCGACGGCAACCGCCTGATCGCGTCGACCTTCCAGAACGCTGCGGCCCGTGTCTACACGTACACCGGCGGCGCCTGGGTCCAGATCGGCGCCGACCTGACCGGCGCACCGGCGCTGGGCGTGGCAATGTCGACCGATGGCAAGACCGCGGCGGTGGGTTTCATCTACTTCCCGCCGAGCGCGACCGGCAAGACGCAGGTCTACAGCGTCACCCCCTAGGAGCCTCGGGAGCGGCGGCGACGGGGTATCGTCGCCGCCGCGATGAGCACCGAACCATCCCAGGCCACTTACGACTTCATCGTCTGCGGCGCCGGCACCGCCGGCTGCCTGCTCGCCAACCGGCTGAGCGCGGACCGCAGCAAGCGCGTGCTTCTCATCGAGGCCGGCGGCCACGACGACTACCACTGGATCCATATTCCGGTCGGCTACCTCTACTGCATCGGCAACCCTCGCACCGACTGGCTCTACGCCACGGAGCCCGCGGCAGGCCTCAACGGCCGGAGCCTGCGCTATCCGCGCGGCAAGGTGCTCGGCGGCTCGAGCAGCATCAACGGCATGATCTACATGCGCGGCCAGGGCCGCGACTACGACGGCTGGGGCGCGGGCGACGGTCACGGCACCAACCCGGCGTGGAGCTGGGCCGAGTGCCTGCCGTACTTTCTCAAGCACGAAGACTTCTACAAGGGCGCCGACGCCTTTCACGCTGCGCCCGGGTTCGATCGCACCGGCAAGCGCCAGGGCGGCGAGTGGCGGGTCGAGAAGCAGCGGCTGCACTGGCCGCTGCTCGACGCCTTCGTGGCCGCCGCCGTCGAGGCGGGCATCCCGAAGACCGACGACTTCAACCGCGGTGACAACGAGGGTGTGGGCTACTTCGACGTCAATCAGCGCGCCGGCGTGCGCTGGAACGCGAGCAAGGCCTTCCTGCGGCCGGTGATGGGCCGACCCAACCTGCAGCTCTGGACCGGCGCCCACATCGCCCGCGTCTTCTTCGACGGCAAGCGGGCGCGCGGCGTCGAGATCGTGCCGGCCGGCGGCGGCGAGCGCGTGATGGCGCGGCTGGCACCCGGCGGCGAGGTCGTGCTCGCCGCCGGAGCGATCGGCTCGCCGCAGATCCTGCAGCTGTCGGGCATCGGCGAGCCGGAGCTGCTGCGCAGCCGGGGCATCGCCGTGCACCATGCCTTGCCCGGCGTCGGCGAGAACCTGCAGGACCATCTCCAGATCCGCGCCATCTTCGGCGTCGAGGGCGCGCGAACGCTCAACACCATGGCGTCGACGCTGTGGGGCAAGGCGCTCATCGGCCTGCACTACGCATGGAAGCGTAGCGGTCCCATGAGCATGGCGCCGTCGCAGCTCGGTGCCTTCACGAAGAGTCGACCCGACCTGGCCCATGCCAACCTCGAGTACCACGTGCAACCGCTCTCGCTCGATGCCTTCGGCGAGCCGCTGCACCGGACCGACGCGTTCACGGCGAGCGTGTGCAACCTGAACCCGACCAGCCGCGGCCACGTGAGGATCGCCTCGGCCGACGCCGCTGCGGCGCCGCGGATCTCGCCCGACTATCTCGCCACCGAGGCCGACCGTCGAATCGCTGCCGACAGCCTGCGCCTGACGCGACGCATCGTCGGCCAGCCGGCACTTGCCGCGTACCGGCCTCGCGAGATCAAGCCGGGCCTCGAATTCGAAAGCGACGCCGACCTCGCCAAGCTTGCCGGCGACATCGGCACGACCATCTTCCACCCCGTGGGAACCGCCAAGATGGGCCCGGCCGCCGATCCGATGGCGGTCGTCGACGCCCGACTGCGCGTGCACGGGCTCGAAGGCCTGAGGGTGGTCGACGCCAGCATCATGCCGGCGATCACGAGCGGCAACACCAATGCGCCGACGCTGATGATCGCCGAGCGTGCCGCCGAGTGGATCCTGGCCGGCGACTGAGGCCTCGCCACAAGGCGAGCCGCGGCATACTGGCCCTTTGCCGAGGAGACGGGCGATGAAGACACATGCCGTAGCGAAGGTCCGCCTCGATGGCGATGGCCGCATCACCGGAGTCGAGTGGGGACCGGTCAACACCGTGACCAACGAGTGGCATACCGAGCCGCAGATCGCCGACGTCTCGGAGGTGGTCCATGCGGTGCATCGCGGCGAGGACGTCTTCGCCTTGTTTCCGACCGGCCACGGGATGATGCCGATGCGGCGCTTCCGCATCGTCACCTACGACAACGGCTGGCAGACCGTCACGCTCGACGGCCCGGTCACGCACGAGCACGAGATCCACGACATGCTGCACGTCGAGGCCTGACGAGCCGCGCGCGGTGACGGTCGAGCGCGCCCTCGTCGCCTGCCTGTGTGCCGCCTGGTGCGGCAGCTGCCGTGATTTCCGGGCGCCGTTCGACGAGCTGGCTGCGCAGTTCGCCGACCAGGCCGACTTCCGCTGGGTCGACATCGAAGACCACGCCGACCGACTCGGCGACCTCGACGTCGAGAATTTCCCGACGCTGCTGATCGCGGTCGGCGATACCGTTCGCTTCCTCGGCCCGGTCGCGCCGCAGAGCGGCGCCGTGGCACGACTGATCCGAGGCGGTCTCGAAGGCGAGGCTGGTGAGGACGCCGATGCCACGACTGCGCCACACGATCTGGCCGCGCGCATCCGGGCGCTGGCATAAGCATCCAACGAATCGTTCGTATCGCCGGCGCCGCCCGGTCCCTAGGATGCCGGGTTCCGTCAATCGCAGGCTTCCCCGCATCATGGATCGATCTTCTCCGCTGCTTCCCGCGCGCCGCCGCGCCGTTGCCACTGCCGCCGCGCTCGCGCTCGGGCTGGCACTGCCTCTCACCGGCCAGGCCGCGGGGGTGACGCTGCTCAACGTCAGCTACGACGTCGCTCGCGAGCTCTACAAGGAGATCAATCCGGCATTCCAGAAGGCGTGGAAGCAGCAGACCGGCGAAGACGTGAACGTCAACCAGTCGCACGGCGGTTCGAGCAAGCAGGCCCGCTCGGTGCTCGAGGGCCTCGAGGCCGACGTGGTGACCATGAATCAGGCGAGCGACATCGATGTGCTCGCCACGCGCGGCAAGCTGATCCCGGAAGACTGGGCCAAGCGTCTGCCCAACAACTCGGCACCGACGACGTCGGTCACCGTGATCCTGGTCAAGAAGGGCAACCCGAAAAGCATCCACGACTGGGCTGATCTCGCCCGGCCGGGCGTCAGTGTCGTCATTCCCAATCCGAAGGTCACGGGCAACGGGCGCTACACCTACGTTGCCGCCTGGGGCTCGGTGCTCAAGGCCGGCGGCACGCCGGCCCAGGCAAAGGAACTGGTGCAGAAGATCTTCGCCAACGTGCCGGTGTTCGACGGTGGCGGCCGCGCTGCCACCACCACCTTCGCGCAGCGCAACATCGGCGATGCGCTGTGCACCTTCGAGAGCGAAGTCAACCTCATCCGGGCCGAGTTCGGTGACGGCTTCGAGGTGATCTACCCGAAGTCGACCATCCTCGCCGAGAACCCCGTGACGGTGATCGACAAGGTGGTCGACAAGAAAGGCACGAGAAAGCAGGCCGAGGGCTACCTCAAGTTCCTGTGGACCGAGACCGCACAGGAGATCGCGGCGAAGCACCAGCTCCGCCCGCGTTCGGCCGCATTGCTCGCGAAGTACGCGAAGGACTTTCCGAAGGTCGCCACCTTCACCATCGACGAATATTTCGGTGGCTGGACCCAGGCGCAGAAGGATCACTTCGACGACGGTGCCGTCTACGACCAGATCCTCGCCGCGGCGAAGAGGTAGCCGGCGGCTGCGGCCAGCGTCATGTGGCTGTCTCGCGCGCTGCTCAAGCGCCACAGCGTGCTGCCCGGCTTCGACCTCGCGCTCGGCTTCACGCTGTTGTATGTCGCGCTGATCGTGCTGGTGCCGCTGTCCGCGGCGTTCCTGAAGACGTTCACGATGACCTGGCCGGCGTTCTGGGACGCCGTCACCGCGCCGCGCGTGCTGGCCTCGTACCGGCTCACGTTCGGCACCTCGCTGCTGGCCGCGCTGGTCAACGCCTTCTTCGGCCTGATCGTGTGCTGGGTCCTGGTGCGCTACGACTTTCCCGGTCGCCGTGTCGTCGATGCGCTTGTCGACCTGCCGTTCGCGCTGCCCACCGCCGTGGCGGGCATCGCCCTGACGGCGCTCTATGCGCAGAACGGCTGGATCGGCCAGTGGCTGCCGTTCAAGGTCAGCTTCACGCCGGTCGGCGTGTTCGTGGCGCTGACCTTCATCGGCCTGCCGTTCGTGGTGCGCACGCTGCAGCCGGTGCTCGAGGATCTCCACAAGGAAACCGAGGAGGCCGCCGCCATCCTCGGCGCGACGCGCTGGCAGGCCTTCTCGCGGGTGATCTTCCCGGTCGTGATGCCGGCGCTCGTCACCGGCTCGGCGCTCGCCTTCGCGCGCGCGCTCGGCGAATACGGCTCGGTGATCTTCATTGCCGGCAACCTGCCGTTCGTCTCCGAGATCACACCGCTTCTCATCATCACCAAGCTCGAGCAGTACGACTACGCCGGCGCCACCGCGATCGCCGTCGTCATGCTGGTGGCGTCGTTCGCGATGCTGCTCGCGATCAATGGCCTGCAGGCATGGACGCGGTCGAGGCAGGGTCGATGAGAGAGCGCGCAGGTGCTCGTCAGGGCACGGCCACCACCGAGCCGCCGTGGGTGCGGCGGCTGCTCATCGGCGTCGCGCTCGCGTTCCTGGCGCTGTTTCTGTTCGTGCCGCTCGCGGCCGTGTTCGTCGAGGCTCTGAAGAAAGGGGTCGGCGTCTATCTGGCCGCCATCAGCGAGCCCGATGCGGTCTCTGCCATCAAGCTGACGCTCATCGCCGCCGCGATCTCGGTGCCGCTCAACTTCGTCTTCGGCGTCGCTGCGGCCTGGTCGATCGCCAAGTTCGATTTCCGCGGCAAGAACCTGCTGCTGACACTGATCGACCTGCCGTTCTCCGTCAGCCCCGTCATCGCCGGCCTCATCTTCGTGCTCGTCTTCGGCCTCCAGGGCTGGTTCGGCGAATGGCTCCGCGACCACGACCTGAAGATCATCTTCGCCCTGCCCGGCATCGTGCTCGCCACGGTCTTCATCACCTTTCCGTTCGTGGCCCGCGAGCTGATTCCGCTCATGCAGGCGCAGGGCATCGAGCAGGAAGAGGCGGCTCGCGTGCTCGGTGCGGACGGCTGGCAGACCTTCTTTCGCATCACGCTGCCGAACGTGAAGTGGGCGCTCATTTACGGAGTGATCCTTTGCAACGCGCGGGCGATGGGCGAGTTCGGCGCGGTCAGTGTCGTCTCGGGTCACATCCGAGGCCAGACCACGACCATGCCGCTGCACATCGAGATCCTCTACAACGAATATCAGTTTGCGGCGGCGTTCGCGGTCGCCTCGCTGCTTGCCGGCCTGGCGCTGGCGACGCTCGGCATCAAGTTCCTGGTCGAGCGCCGCGGCGCCGCCACCGGGCCACACGCTGCACAACCGGGCACGACATGAGCATCGAGGTCAAGGGCCTGAACAAGCGTTTCGGCGCCACCGTTGTCTGCGACAACCTCGATCTGGTCGTGCCCGGCGGTGAGCTCGTCGCACTGCTGGGGCCGTCGGGCTCCGGAAAGACGACGCTCCTGCGCATCATCGCCGGCCTCGAAGTTCCCGATTCCGGGAGCGTGCTCTTCCACGGCGAGGACGCGACCCGGACCGACATGCGCGAGCGCCGCGTCGGCTTCGTCTTCCAGCACTACGCGCTGTTCGGCCACATGACGATCTTCGAGAACGTCGCCTTCGGCCTGCGCGTGCGACCGAAGGCGACTCGCCCGGCCGACGCCGTCATCCGCGCCAAGGTCGAAGAGCTGCTCCACCTGGTCCAGCTCGATCACCTGTCGGCCCGCTACCCGCACCAGCTCTCGGGCGGCCAGCGTCAACGCATCGCGCTGGCCCGGGCGCTTGCCGTCGAGCCGAAGGTGCTGTTGCTGGACGAGCCGTTCGGCGCCCTCGATGCCAAGGTCAGGAAGGAGCTGCGCCGATGGCTGCGCCGGCTGCACGACGAGATGAACGTGACCAGCGTCTTCGTCACCCACGACCAGGAAGAGGCGATGGAGGTCGCCGACCGCATCGTCGTCATGAACCAGGGCCGCATCGAGCAGGACGGCCGGCCCGACGAGGTCTACGACCACCCGGCGTCGCCCTTCGTGCTGCAGTTCCTGGGCGACGTGAACCTCTTCCACGGCCGGGCCGGCGGCGGACCGGGCGGCGAACGTGGCCTCGATCCGGGCGTGGCTTACGTGCGGCCGCACGAGCTCGACGTCGTCGCCGCCGCCGAGCCCGGTGCCCTGCCCGTGACGCTGACGCACGTGCTCACCGTCGGTCCGAACACGCGCCTCGAGTTCACTCGCAGCGACGACGGCAGCGACCTCGACGTCGAGATGGCGCGCGGCGACTGGCTCGCGCTGCGCGACCGCCTCGGCTTGACGATCGGTTCGTCGACCCATCTGCTTCCGCGCAAGGTCACGCGCTTTTCGAGCCCCGACATCGACCCGGCGGCGATGATCTGAAGACGGTGCTCGCCCGATCGGGAAAGTCCCCGTGCCTCGAGTGCGGGCGCGGCGCAAAAAGTGAAAGGGGCGCCGGGTGACCGGTGCCCCTTTTTCATTGCGGCGGGATGGCGCCGGCGGCCGGCCAGTCGGTGTCAGTGACGCGCTTGAGGTGCATCTCGAACACGCGCGCCGGCTCTTGACCCGGGGCCACCCGGTCGCCAACTTCATGCAGTTCGCCGTCCTCGACGACGGCCGTGTAACGCACCGTCGCCGGACCGATCGGAATCGCCCAGCGATAGCCGTTGCCGGTGGCCTCGAACGGGAAGTCGCCGACGTAGCCCTGGGCGTACGAATGCAGCGTGTACTGGCTGGTCGCTGCGTTGTACGAAACGATGCCGAAGGCGTTGAAGCGGACCCGCCCGGCACCGTCGTAACCGCGGCCCTCGATGACCTTGATCGAGCCGCCAAGGAAGGGGCCGATGCGCTCCGTCTGCACGAAGGTCGTGCGGCTGCCGTCCGGCTGCACGGCCATCGCCGGTCCGCGCCAGACGCCGTCGAGCATCGCGAACGATTTCATCGCCTCGGTCTGGGCGGCGATCATCGCGGCCGGGTCCGGACGTTGGGCGACGACCGGCGCCGTGGCGACGATCAGCACTGAAAAGAGCGCCGCGTTCACGGCGGCGGCGGGCAGGATTCGAGGGTGCATGGCGGCTCCCGGACTCGACGGGCGATCGACTACCGCGAATTGTGCCGCGCCGTGATCACGCGGCGATGGCTGCGTGGGCACCGGCCTCGCTACCATGCGCGTCTCGACCCTCGCGCGCTTTCGGCACCGCCATGCAAGACACCAAGAACACCCGACGCCTGATCGATGTCGACATCCCGTCGCAGCCCGATGTTCTGGTGCGCCTCTCGTTGCTGCTGGCCGAGAACGATGTCGACCTGGCGGCGGTCGGGCTGCTGATCAGCTCCGACATGGCGCTCGCTGCAGCCGTCCTGAAGGCCGTGAACTCGGCGATGTACGGCTTGCGCGGGCGTGTCCAGAGCGTGCAGCAGGCGATCACCTATCTCGGCACCCGAGAGGTCGCGTCGGTCACCTTCGAGATGGGCCTGCGCGCCGTGTTCCCGGCGTCGCCGGAGCTCGAGCCGCTCTGGCAGCGCGCGCGAGTGCGTGGCCTGCTCATGGGCCGGATCGGCCACACCCTGGGCATCGACCCGTGGGCTGCGCATTCGGCCGGCATCTTCGAAGAGTGCGGCAAGGCCGTGATGTTTCGCCATGCCACCGACGTCTACCGGCCGATGTTGCTCGAAGCCAAGTCTGACGAAGAGCTGCTGATGCTCGAGCACGACCGCATCGGCGTCAGCCACGACACGCTCGGTGCCGCCCTCTGCGAGAGCTGGGGACTGGCGCCGGCGGCCGTCGACAGCGTGCGCTATCACGTCATCGTCAACAGCACGCTCGAGTTGCCGATGAACGTGCCGCGCCGCGCGATCTGTGCCCTGTCGGCGATGGCGCATGCGCTCATGACCGATCCCGACACGCTCGACGACGTTGCCCGCAAGGTGGCGCCCCAGGCCGACCTCGACCCGCTGCTCGCGCAGCGCGGCGCCCGCAAGGTTCAGGAAGAGATCGAGATGGCCGTCGAGCGCGAAAAGAGCGACTAGAGGAGCCGGGCCTCGCGCCCGACCCTTTGCGTCAGTCGACCTTTGCGCCCGACGCCTTCACCACCGCGGCCCACTTCTTCGTCTCGGCGGCGATGAAGGTGCCGAACGCTGCCGGCGACATGCCGCCCGGGATCGCACCCTGCGCCAGCAGGCGCTCCTTGAGCGCCGGCGAGGCGAGCGCCTTGGCCGTCTCCTGCTGAATCCGGGCGACGATGTCGGCCGGCGTGCCGGCAGGCGCCAGCAGGCCGAACCACGAGCTGGCGTCGAAGCCCTTCAGGCCGCCCGCCTCGGCCACGGTCGGCACGTCGGGCAGGGCGGCGCTTCGCTCGCTGCTGGTGACTGCCAGCGCCTTCAACTTGCCACCCCGGATCTGCGGCAGCGCCGAAGGCAGGTTGTCGAACATCAGGTCCATCGTGCCGCCGATGAGGTCGAGCAGGGCCGGGCCGGAACCGCGATACGGGATGTGAACCATGTAGGTGCCGGTGACCGTCTTGAAGAGTTCGCCGGAGAGGTGGATCGAGGTGCCGTTGCCGCTCGACGCCATGTTGAGCTGGCCGGGATGCGCCTTGGCATAGGCGATCAACGACTTGACATCGGTGATGCCGGCGGCGGCGGCCTTGGCGGGGTTGACGACGAGCACGTTGGGCACGCCGGCCACCAGCGTGATGGGTGCGAAGTCCTTGGCGGCGTCGTACGGCATCTTCGGATACAGCGACGGGTTGATCGACTGCGTGCCGACGGTGCCCATCAGCAGCGTGTAGCCGTCGGCCGGCGACTTGGCGACGAGGTCGGCACCGAGGTTGCCGCCCGCGCCGCCCTTGTTCTCGACGATGAAGCTCTGCCCGAAGGCCTTGGCGAGTTCCGGCGCAAGTGCGCGGGCCAGGATATCCGTCGTGCCGCCGGGAGTGAACGGCACGACGATGCGCACGGGCCTGTTCGGCCACGGCCCGCTGCCCTGGGCAAAGCCGGCGGCGGCGAAAGTGGCGAGAGCGAGCGCGAGCGCTGCAGATCGCAGTCGGGTGGTCATGTGTGCATGTCTCCTGCTTTATCGGGATCGCCGGCAGCGCACGCGGATGCGCCGTGGCGGAACAGCCCGTAGTCTGAGGCAGGCGCCGACGGAACCCTCAGCGCGATCCGGTGCGGCCGAACAGGCTGAGCTGGGTCGAAGGCGAACGCTGCTGCAGGAACAAGGGCCGCTCGGCGACCGCGCTGCTCGAATCCGGGGGCCGCGGCGGGGAGGCTTGCAAGGCCCGGCGGAGCAGCGGTGGGTAGTGGTGGGTCGACGGTTGCATCGCCGCGAATGCGCAAGGTTCATGCCATCGAGCGGGCGTGAACACGGCCACGAATCAAGGCTGCGGCACGCCGGGCCGCCCGTATTGCGACGACCGAACCCGTCGCCGCCGTTGCCTGTGGTTACATCGTCGACCGTGAGCGTCGGCCTTCGCAAGCGCTCGTCACTGCGCCGGGGCGGCGACGTAGCCGCGCGGGATCGCGGTCAGCAGGCGGCGCGTGTACTCCTGCTTCGGATGGTCGAGGATCTCCTCGACGCTGGCCTGCTCGATGACCTCGCCGTCCTTCATCACAAGCACCTCGTCGGCCATGAAGCGAACGACGGCGAGATCGTGGCTGATGAAGATGTAGGTCAGTCCGAGCTCGTCCTGGAGGTCCTTCAGCAGATTGAGCACCTGCGCCTGCACCGAGACGTCGAGCGCGCTCACCGCCTCGTCGAGCACCAGGACCTCGGGCGAGAGCGTCAGGCAGCGGGCGATGGCGACGCGCTGGCGCTGGCCGCCCGAGAACTCGTGCGGGTACTTGTGCATGGCGGCGTCGTCGAGGCCGACCTTGGCGAGCAGGGCGAGGGCGCGGGCCTCGCGGTCGGCGCCGCTGCTGCCGACGCCATGGATCGTCATCGGCTCGATCAGGGTCTGGCCGATCGTGAAGCGCGGGTTGAGCGAGGCGTACGGGTTCTGGAAGACGACCTGGATGCGCTTTCGCATCGGCAGCATCTCGGACTTGGAGAGCGCGAGCAGATCCTTGCCGTCGAAGATGGCGCTGCCGCCGACCGGGCCGCCGCTCTGCTCGTGCAGGCGCAGCAGCGTCAGCCCGAGCGTGGTCTTGCCGGAGCCCGACTCGCCGACGATGCCGAGCGTGTGGCCGGCGCGGAGGCGAAAGCTGGCGCCGCGCACGGCCCGGAACTCCTTCCTGCCGAAGACGCCGGCGCGGATCCAGAAGCTCTTGGTCAGCCCGGTGGCGTCGATGACGACGCGCGCGTTGGCGTCCTTGCCCTTCGCCGTTGCCATCGTGGTGCCCGAGCCGCCGCGCGCTGCACCGGCCACGGCGCGGCCGGCGATGTGGTCGTCGACGACCATCAGCCGCGGCGCCCGCTGATCGAGCGTCGGCCGGCACGCCAGCAGCGCCTTGGTGTAGGCGTCCTGAGGGGCCGCGAAGATGCCGGCGACGGCGCCCTGCTCGCGGACGATGCCGTTGCGCATCACGACGACGTGGTCCGAGATCTCGCCGACCACGCCAAGGTCGTGGCTGATGAACAGCATGCTCATGCGGTGCCGTTCCTTCAGCTTCGCCAGCAGCTCGAGGATCTGCCGCTGGATGGTGACGTCGAGCGCCGTGGTCGGCTCGTCGGCGATGAGCAGCTTGGGCTCGCAGGAGATCGCCATCGCGATCATCACGCGCTGCTGCTGGCCGCCGGAAAGCTGGTGCGGGTACGCCGCCAGGCGCCGCTTCGGCTCGGGCATGCCCACCTCGGCGAGCAATTCCTCGGCGCGCGTCAGGGCCTGGCGGGAACCGAGGCCGAGATGCTTCCTGAGCGGCTCGACGATCTGCTGCCCGACCGTGAACACCGGGTTCAGCGAGCTCATCGGGTCCTGGAACACGCAGGCGATCTCGCGGCCGCGCAGCGACTGAAGCTCCGCCGTCGACGCCGCCAGCAGGTCTCTGCCCCGGAACGTGATCGCACCCGAGCGCTCGGCGTTTTCCGGCAGCAGGTTGAGGATCGACATCGCCGTGACGCTCTTGCCCGAACCCGACTCGCCGACGAGGGCAACGGTGGTGTTCTCGGGCACGTCGAAGCCGATGCCCCTGACGGCGTCGACGCGTTGCACCACGCCGTTGTCCTTGCCGACGCGAAACGACACCCGGAGATCGGCGATCGACAGCAGGGCACTCATTCGAGGCCCCTCAGCTTCGGATCGAGGGCGTCGCGCAGGGCGTCGGTCATGAGCGAGAAGGCGGTGACGAAGACGGCCATGAAGGCGGTGGCGGCGACAAGCTGCCACCAGTAGCCGAGGATGAGCTCGCTCTGCGCCTCGGCGAGCATCGTGCCCCACGAGACGTCGTCGACGCCAACGCCCAGGCCCAGGTACGACAGGATGACCTCGAACTTGATGAAGCCGACGACGAGCAACGACATCCGCACCAGAATCACGTGGCTCACATTGGGCAGGATGTGGCGGAACATTCTCGACGTGGTCGAAGCGCCGATGGCTTCGGCCGAGCGCACGTAGTCGCGCGTCGAGTGCTTGATGAACTCCGCCCGCACCTGGCGGTACAGCCCGGTCCAGCCGACCAGGGCCAGGATCATCGCGACGCTGCCGATGCCGCGCCCGAAGATCACCGCGAACGA
>JBDTCA010000143.1:0-6288 GCA_039923815.1 Caldimonas sp.
CTGGTGCTCGTCGGTATCGTCGGCGGCGAGGGTGACGCCGGCTCCGCGGCACGCGTGCAGACCTCGAAGCGCCTGGCCGACGCGCTTCGTGCCGATGCCCGCTTCACGTCCGTCAACAACGGCGACACCGCGGCCTACGGCAGCGCCGGCCGCTATGTCTTCGCTCACCGCTATGCACTGAGCCCGGCCGTCGACGCGGCGCGCTTCAGCGTCGACGGTCTGCGCACGGCCATCGACGAGACCGTGTCGCTGCTCGGCACGCCGGCCGGCTCGCTGATCAAGCCGATCCTGTTCCGCGATCCGACCGGCGAGACCTTGCGCATCGCCGAAGCGCTGACGCCGGCGAATGCACCGCGCAACGATGGCGGCGTCTGGGTTTCGCGCACGTTGCCGCGCGCGGTGCTGGTCGCGACCACCGCCGCCGAAGGCTCCGACCTCGACGGCCAGCAGGCCGCGCTCGACGCCGTCCGCACCGCGTTCGGCCAGGTCGCGGCGCCGTCGCTGCGGCTCGAGCTTTCCGGCGCAGGCAGCTTCGGCGTCGCCTCGCGCGACCGCATCAAGGCCGAGGCGGAACGGCTGGCGATGTTCGGCTCGGCCATCGTCGTCGTGCTGTTGCTGCTCGCCTTCGCCTCGCTGCGCTCGCTGGCGATCGCGCTGCTGCCGGTCGGCACCGGTGTGCTGGCCGGCATCGCCGCGGTCAGCGTCGTCTTCGGCCAGGTCCACGGCATGACGCTCGGCTTCGGCACCACGCTGATCGGCGAGGCTGTCGACTACGCCATCTATTACCTGATCCAGGCGCGCGCCGCCGAGGGCGCCGCCGCGCGCTGGATCAAGGACAGCTGGCCCACCGTGCGGCTCGGCCTCGTCACCTCGCTGATCGGCTTCGCGGCGTTGCTCTTCGCCGGCTTTCCCGGCCTCGCCCAGCTCGGCGTCTTCTCGATCGCCGGCCTCGCCGCGGCGGCGGCGACGACGCGCTTCGTCTTCCCGGTGCTGGCCCCGAACGGCGCGCCCGGCCTCGGCCTGCGGCGCCAGCTGGGCCGTGCGATGCAGGCCGCGGCCGACGTGCTGCCGCGCGCCCGCATCGGCGTCCTCCTCGCATCCGCGGTGGCCGCGGTCGCGCTCGTGGTGCTGCCGTCGCCGTGGCGGGGCGAGCTGTCGTCGCTGAGCCCGATCGACGCGGCCAGCCTCGCGCTCGACGCCTCGCTTCGTGCCGACGTCGGTGCTTCCGATGCCGGCACGCTCGTCGCGGTGTCGGCGCGCGACGAGGCCGGCGCGCTCGCCGGTGCCGAAGCGGTCGGCCAGCGCCTCGACGCGCTCGTTCGCGAGGGCGTGCTGCTGGGCTACGACTCACCCGCGCGATTTCTGCCGAGCCCGGCGACGCAGTCGGCACGCCGCGCCGCCCTGCCCGATGCGGCCACGCTGGCCACCCGCCTCGCCACGGCGACCGACGGTGGCGCCATCCCGGCCAGCCGCCTCGCGGGCTTCGTGACCGACGTCGACGCGGCCCGCGCGATGCCGCCGGTCACACGCGCCGGCCTTGCCGGCACGCCGCTCGCGGCCGCCGTCGACGCGCTGCTGCTCCACGGTGACGCGTCGCGGCCGTGGCGGGCGCTGATCAACCTGCAAGGACCGGGCACCGGCGCCATCGACGTCGCCCGCGTGCGCGCCGCCCTCGCCGGCGTCGGCGATGCACGCCTGGTCGCCGTCAAGGCCGAACTCGACGCCATCTACGCCCGCTTCCTGCGCCAGGCCGAGTGGCAGGCCGGGCTCGGCGCGCTCGCCATCGTGGCGCTGCTGGCGTGGCACCTGCGCAGCGCCCGGCGCCTGTTCGCCGTCGCGCTGCCCGTCGCCTCGGCGGCGCTGATCGTGCTGGCGGCGTTGTCGGTGGCCGGCGTCGCGCTCGGCATCCTCCACCTCGTCGGCCTCTTGCTCACGGTCGCGATCGGCTCCAACTACGCGCTCTTCTTCGATCACCTGCGCTCCGATCCCCTGCGCCTCGATTTCGATCCCGCGCGTGACCGACACGAACCCGGCGCCGACGTCGACACGCTGGCTTCGCTGCTGCTCGCCAACCTCACGATCGTCGCGTCGTTCGCCTTGCTCGCGTTCTCGAACATCCCGGTGCTGCGTGCCATCGGCGAGGTCGTGGCGCCGGGCACCGCGCTTTGTCTCGTGCTGTCGGCAGCGCTCGTGCCGGGCCGTGCGGTGCCCGCGGGCCATGGGAAAATCGCGTCGCCATGAGCCTCGCCGTGCCTCCTGAAACCCGCCTCGCCACGCGCCTGCCGTGGCCGGCCTACGCGAAGGCGACGCTGGCCTGCCACGCCGGTGCGGCCGCCGCAGCGCTGGCGATGCCGCAGCAGTGGCCGTGGGCGCTCGCCGCCGTCGCCGCCAACCACGCCCTGCTCACGGGCGCCGGCCTCTGGCCACGCTCGTCGTGGCTGGGCTCGAACCTGACCCGGTTGCCGGCTGCTGCGATCGCCCGCAGCGAGATCGCGATCACGATCGACGACGGCCCCGACGCCGAGGTCACGCCGGCCGTGCTCGACCTGCTCGACGCGCACCGCGTCACCGCCACCTTCTTCTGCATTGCCGAAGCCGCGGCGAGGCACCCTGCGCTCTGCCGCGAGATCGTTCGCCGAGGTCACGCCGTCGAGAACCACAGCGACCGCCACTCGCATGCCTTCTCCTTGCTCGGCCCCGAAGGCATGCGCCGCGACGTCGCCGGCGCCCAGCAGCGTCTCGGCGACATCACCGGCCGCACGCCCCGCTTCTTCCGGGCACCTGCCGGCCTGCGCAACCCCTTTCTCGCACCGGTCCTCCAGCGCCTCGACCTGCAGCTCGTGAGCTGGACGCGGCGCGGTTTCGACACGCAGCAGCGCCGCCCCGCCGACGTGCTCGCGCGCCTCTGCAAAGGTCTGGCAGCGGGCGACATCCTGCTGCTGCACGACGGCCATGCCGCACGCGTCGAGGGTCGGCCGCTGGTGCTCTCGGTGCTGCCGGAACTGCTCTCGCGCACGGCCGCGGCCAGGCTGCGCCCGGTGACGCTGAGCGCCGGCTGCGCATGAGCGCCGAGGCGAGCGAGGCCTGGCGCATGCTGCTCGACTCGGCCAGCGAGCCGTACCGGCGCTCGGGCCGATTCGCGTGGCACTTCGCCCGCAACAAGCTGCGCTGGGACCCGGTCTTCGGCCACCTCGTTGCCGAGGGCCTGATCGCACCACGCGCCCGCGTGCTCGACATCGGCTGTGGCCAGGGCCTGCTCGCCAGCCTGGTGCGCGCCGCCGGCCTCGCGGCCGAGAACGGCCGTTGGCCCCAGGCCTGGGCGCCAGCACCCACGGGGGCCCGCGTGACCGGCATCGAGATGATGGCGCGCGACGTTGCGCGTGCCCGTGACGCTCTCGGCGACGGCGCCGAATTCATCTGCGCCGACATGCGCGATGCCGTCTTCCCCGATGCCGACACCATCGTCATCCTCGACGTGCTGCACTACGTACCCTTCGACGAACAGAACGCAGTCCTGGCGCGCGTGCGCGCCGCCCTCGGTCATGGCGGTCGCCTCGTGCTGCGGGTGGGCGACGCGGCCTCGCGGAGTCGCTTCCTGTCGAGCCAGTGGGTCGACCGCATCGTCACGTCGGTGCGCGGTCATCGGGTCCGGCCGCGCTATGGTCGAACGATCGCGGAGTGGCAGGCGCGCCTGGCGCAGCTCGGCTTCGAGGTCTCGAGCCGACCGATGCACGCCGGCACGCCGTTCGCGAACATCCTCCTCGTCGGCACGGTCGCGTGACGACGGCCGCGACGACTCCGGTGATGACGCCCCCTCAGCTCGATCACGCCGGCATCGAGGCCCGCATTCCTCACCGCGGCCCGATGTGCCTGCTGGCACGCATGACGTCGTGGTCCGACGAGCGCATCGAATGCGTGGCCACGAATCAGGGCGCCGCCGAGCATCCGCTGCGCACGCGGCTCGGCCTGCTGGCAACCGCATCGATCGAGTACGCGGCGCAGGCGATGGCGTTGCACGGCGCGCTGCTCGCGAGTGCCGCGGGTGGCCAGGCCTCGCCCGGCTTCCTCGCCAGCGCCCGCGACGTGCGCATGCAGGCGTGGCGGCTCGACGATCTTGACGGCGAGCTGATCGTCACCGCACAGCGGCAGGCCGCCGACGGGGGCCGGTTGCTCTACGGATTCACGATGCAGCACTTCGGTCGCGAGATCGCCTCGGGCCGGATCGCGGTGGTGCTCAACGCAATGGCTGCGAACACGGTTCCTTCTCCATGACTGCGATTCTCTCGACACCCCGGCGCGCCCTCGTCACCGGCGCCAGCGGCGGCCTCGGCCAGGCCATCGCGGAGCGGCTGGCGACGAGCGGCGTGCATGTGCTCGCGCATGCCAACAGCCGCGCCGCCGAAGCCCAGGCCGTCGCCGAGCGCATCGCTGCCGCAGGCGGCAGCGCCGAGGCGGTGGTGTTCGACGTCACCGACCGTGCCGCGACGCAGGCGGCGTGCGAGAAGATGCTGATCGGGGGCGCCGTCCAGATCGTCGTCAACAACGCCGGCATCCACGACGACGCCGCCTTTCCGGCACTGCGTGAAGAGCAGTGGCAGCGCGTCATCGACGTCTCCGTCAACGGCTTCTTCAACGTCACCCAGGCGCTGGTCATGCCGATGATCCGCACGCGCTGGGGCCGGATCATCAACCTGTCGTCGATCGCCTCGCTTACCGGCAACCGCGGCCAGGTGAACTACGCCGCCGCCAAGGGCGCCATCAACAGCGCCACCAAGTCGCTCGCACTCGAGCTGGCGAGCCGCGGCATCACCGTCAACGCGGTGGCGCCGGGGATCATCGATTCGGGCATGGCCGGCGCGGTCTTCGACGCCGCCACGATCGAACGGCTGGTGCCGATGAAGCGTGCCGGCCGCGCCGACGAAGTCGCCGCGCTGGTCGCCTTCCTCGCCTCCGACGACGCCGGCTACATCAGCGGCCAGGTCGTCTCGATCAACGGCGCGATGATCTAGGCGCGCTTCCGATCGCTACCGAACGCGTCCACCGCTCACCACGAAAAGTCGCCATGCCGTCCTCTCGCCTCCTCGCGGCCGCCGCCGCCCTGCTCGTCGTTGCCGGTTGCACCAGCATCTCGGGCCAGTCCGGATCCACGTCGGCACCGCCGCGGAACAACGTTCCGGTGGCTGCGGCACCGACCCCGAAATCGACCGGCGGGATGAACGCCCGGGGCGACGTGGTCGACTCGTCGAGGGTCGAAGCGGGCAGCGGCCAGAAAGTCACGGGCATGGGCGGCTGGGAGGGCGAGATCACCGGTCGGCCGGCACCGAACAGCAGGTTCACACGGCTGCAGATCGGCATGTCGATGCGCCAGGCCTTGAACCTGGTCGGCCAGCCGTCTGATCAGGGCGTCTACATCACAGGCAAGTCGTTCATCCCGTTCTACTTCGGCGCCGACCGCAACCGCTACGAGATGGTGTTCAGGAACCAGGGACGCTTGATCTTCGCCGGCGGCTCGCTGGGCGACTACGCCGGCGGCAACCTGATCTGGATCATCCACAACCCGAACGAGGGCAGTTCTCGCTGATCGACGCCTCCTGGTGCCGCCTGCCTATCGCTTCGTGAACGGGGCGCGACCGGCGAGGCGCCGGGCGACGAGCATCGGCAGCCGCAGCAGGAAGCCCGCCATCAGGCGCAGGTGCATCCAGGTCAGGAGCACGTTGTCGCGGCCGTAGCGAAAGTGCGAGACCCCACCCTCCGCGGCGCTGAGGTACTTCACGGGAGCCGCGATATTGATCGGCGACACGCCGCGCCAGGCCAGACGCACCACCGCCTCGGTGTCGAAGTCGAAGCGGCGCATGCGGCGCTGGCCGCGCATCACCGCGACCAGTGGCGCGATCGGGTAGACGCGAAAGCCGTAGAGCGAATCGTCGATGCCGGCGCCGAGCGTCTCGAGGTCGGTCCACCAGTTCGAGACGCGGCGGCCACGCACGCGCAGCAGCGGTGCCGACGCATCGAACACCGGCCGGCCGAGGATCATGGCGTCGGGCCGCGCCGCCGAGGCGGCAATGAAATCAGCGATCAACGCTGCCGGATGCTGGCCATCGGAGTCCATCGTGAGCGCATGCGTGAAGCCTGCCGCCAGCGCGCCCTCGAGTGCATGCAGCACGGCGGCGCCCTTGCCGACGTTGCGCGGGAGCACGTCGACGCGCAGGCCGCCGTCGCCTGCGGCGAGCGCGAGCAGGCCGTCGGCGGTGCCGTCGTCGCTGCCGTCGACGACCACGTGCACCGGCG
>JBDTCA010000144.1:0-5854 GCA_039923815.1 Caldimonas sp.
GCATGGACAAGATCAAGGAAGAGGTCCTGGCCAAGTGGACGCCCGACAAGGTACTGGAGGCCTGCGGCGTCGATGAAGCCACGGTCTACAAGGCCGCCAAGATGATGGCGGAGAACCGGCCGAGCACCCTGGTCTGGTGCATGGGCCAGACCCAGCACACGATCGGCAATGCCATGGTGCGCGCCTCGTGCATCGTGCAGCTTGCGCTCGGCAACGTCGGCGTGAGCGGCGGCGGCGCCAACATCTTCCGCGGCCACGACAACGTGCAGGGTGCGACCGACATCGGACCGAATCCCGACTCGCTGCCCGGCTACTACGGCCTCGCCGAAGGCTCCTGGAAGCACTTCGCCAAGGTCTGGGGGGTCGACTACGAGTGGATCAAGAAGCAGTACGCGCCCGGCATGATGACGAAGCCGGGCATGACGGTTTCGCGCTGGATCGATGGCGTGCTCGAGAAGAACGAGCTGATTGATCAGGACTCGAACCTGCGCGGTCTCTTCTTCTGGGGCCATGCGCCGAACTCGCAGACGCGAGGCCTCGAGATGAAGAAGGCGATGGACAAGCTGGATCTGCTTGTCGTCGTCGATCCTTACCCGTCGGCCACTGCGGCCATGGCGGCGATGCCTAGCAATGCCGGTGAATTGAACGCCAATCGCGCTGTCTACCTGTTGCCAGCCGCGACCCAGTTCGAGACGTCCGGGTCGGTGACGGCCTCGAACCGATCGCTGCAATGGCGCGAGAAGGTCATCGAGCCGCTGTTCGAGTCGCGAACCGACCAGATGATCATGTATCAACTGGCGCAAAAGCTCGGCTTCGACAAGGAGCTCACGGGGAAGAACATCAAGCTCGTGTCCGGCAAGGGTGGCATGCCCGAGCCCGAGGTCGAATCGATCCTTCGCGAGGTCAACCTGACCTGCTGGTCGATCGGCTACACCGGCCAGTCGCCCGAGCGCCTGAAGGCGCACATGCGCAACATGCACGTCTTCGACGTGAAGACGTTGCGCGCCAAGGGCGGCATCGACAAGGAAACCGGCTACAAGCTCGATGGCGACTATTTCGGCCTGCCGTGGCCGTGTTTCGGCACGCCGGAATTGAAGCATCCCGGCACGCCCAATCTCTACGACACCTCCAAGCACGTGATGGACGGCGGGGGTAACTTCCGCGCCAATTTCGGCGTCGAGAAAGATGGCGTCAACCTGCTGGCGGAAGACGGTTCGCACTCGCTCGGCGCCGACCTCACGACCGGCTACCCCGAGTTCGATCACATCTTCTTGAAGAAGCTTGGCTGGTGGAGCGAACTCACCGACGCCGAGAAGGTGCACGCCGAAGGCAAGAACTGGAAGACGGATATTTCCGGCGGGATCATCCGCGTCGTCATGAAGAACCATGGCTGCTACCCCTTCGGCAATGCCAAGGCGCGCGCGGTCGTGTGGAACTTCCCCGACCCCGTGCCCTTGCACCGTGAGCCTCTTTATTCGACTCGGCCTGACCTCGTCGACAAATACCCGACTCACGACGACAAGAAGACCTTCTGGCGGCTGCCCACGCTGTTCAAGACCGTCCAGGACAAGAACAGGGACATCGGCAAGACCTTCCCGCTCATCATGAGTTCGGGCCGGCTGGTCGAGTACGAAGGCGGCGGCGAAGAGACACGTTCGAATCCGTGGCTGGCCGAACTCCAGCAGGAAATGTTCGTCGAGATCAATCCGGCGGCGGCGAACGATCGCGGCATCCGCGACAACGAAGAGGTCTGGGTGAAGACGCCTACCGGCGCCAGGATCCTGGTTCGTGCGTTGGTGACGGAGCGTGTCGATCGCGGCACGGTCTGGCTGCCTTTCCACTTTTCGGGTCACTGGCAGGGCGCCGACCTGAAGCCCTACTACCCGGAAGGCGCCTTCCCGATCGTCCGCGGCGAGGCCGTCAATACGGCGACAACCTACGGTTACGACAGCGTGACGATGATGCAAGAGACCAAGACGACCGTCTGCCAGGTCGAGCGCGCAGCGGCATAGCAGCCAGGAGCACCTGATGGCAAGAATGAAATTCATCTGCGACGCCGAGCGTTGCATCGAGTGCAACGGCTGCGTGACGGCCTGCAAGGCAGAGCACGACGTGCCCTGGGGCGTCAACCGGCGCCGCGTCGTCACGCTGAACGACGGCGTCCAGGGCGAGCGCAGCATCTCGGTGGCCTGCATGCACTGCTCCGATGCGCCGTGCATCGCGGTGTGCCCCGTCGACTGCTTCTACCACACCGCTGAAGGCCTGGTGCTGCACGACAAGGACATCTGCATCGGCTGCGGCTATTGCTCCTACGCGTGCCCGTTCGGTGCGCCCCAGTTCCCGAGCAACGGCACCTTCGGCCTGCGCGGCAAGATGGACAAGTGCACCTTCTGCGCCGGTGGTCCCGAGGCCAACGGCAGTGAGGCCGAGTACGAGAAGTACGGCCGCAACCGGCTTGCCGAAGGCAAGCTGCCCGCCTGCGCCGAGATGTGCTCGACCAAGGCGTTGCTCGGCGGCGATGGTGATGTCATTGCCGACATCTTGAGAACCCGCGTGCTCAACCGCGGCAAGGGCAGCGAAGTGTGGGGCTGGGGCACGGCCTACGGGCGGCCGTCGCCCGGTCTCGGCGCGCAGGCCAACCAGGGCAAGAAACCGTGAGGCGCGCCGCGATCGTCGCGATCCTCGCGGCTGCGGGCCTGGCGGCCTGCGGCGAGAGGGTGCAGACCGTTCCCGTCGGCACCGCGATCAAGACCGACACCGTGGCCTGGCAGGTCACTGACAACGGCTTCGTCGCGCCCGGATGGACGCCCGGTAACGAGGCCAGCTGGGCCGCCCAGATGAAAAAGCGCGCGCAGCACCAGAACGACTACGCGCCCAGATAGGAGATCGGCATGCGCCTGATCCGCAATTTTTCACTCGCGCTCTGGGCCTCGGCCGCGGCTTGTGCAGCCATGGCGCAGGCTGCACCGTCACCCGACACGGTCACCGCTCCGGCGATCGCCTCGTCGCAAGCGCTGGTGGCAGGGGTCGCGGCACCGTCGTCGGCACCGGCGGTGCTCGCCCCGTTGCCGCAACCGAACGAGACCAATGCGCAGCGCGCTCGTAGCCAGCCTGGCAACAACGCGCCTTTCTGGCGCGGCGTGCACGACTCGGGCAAGGCGCCCGGCTCGGTGAACAACCGGCAGATGGGCGAGCGCGGCGTCCTGATTCAACCTTTCGTCGCCTACCCCGGCACACGCATGGCCACCGCTGGCGAAGCGTGGCGGCAGATGCGCAACTGGTGGATCGTCCCTTACGGAGGGGCGTTGCTTGTGATCGTCGTGATCGGGATGGGCTTGTTCTTCTGGCGGCGCGGGCCGATCGGCCACGCGACCAACACCGGCAACCGTTTCATCGAGCGCTTCACGTACTTCGAGCGTGCCGCCCACTGGAGCAATGCGGTGGCGTTCTGCGTGCTCGCCATCTCGGGGCTGGTGATGGCCTTCGGAAAGTTCTCGGTACTGCCGCTCACGGGCGGGCTGCTGTTCGGCTGGATCACCTGGTTTCTCAAGACCGCGCACAACTTCTTCGGCCCGCTCTTTGTCGTGTCGCTCGTGATCGTCTTCTTCACTTTCCTGCGCAGCAACTGGCCCAGCCGGGGCGACCTGACCTGGCTGTTGAAGGGAGGCGGGCTGTTCGGCGGCGAAGACCCGCCTTCGGGGCGCTTCAACGCCGGTGAAAAGATCGTCTTCTGGGGGGGCGTGTTTCTCCTCGGCAGCGTCGTCGTCGGGTCAGGGCTCGTGCTCGACATGCTGGTGCCGGGGCTGCTGTACACGCGCGACGACATGCAGCTCGCGCACATCATTCACTCGGTCGCGGCCGTGTTCATCATGGTGGTCTTCCTTGGTCACATCTACATCGGGACCATCGGCATGCGCGGTTCCTACAGCGCGATGAAGACGGGTTATGTGGACGAAGCCTGGGCTGCGGAACATCACCAGCTCTGGTACGACGACATCCGAGCCGGCCGCATACCGGCCGAGCGCACGACGCCGGCGCGCGTTGTCCAGCAGCCGGTCGCCTGAGCGGCCCCAGACGAGGATTGACGATGAACAAGCAAGCCGTGGTCGCCCTGGTCGTGATGCTCGCGACGGGACCGATCCTCGCCAAGCTGCCGCCACCGAACGATGAAGCCAAGGCCAAGGCGACCCAGGCAGCGGCAAAGGCCGCCTGGACCAACCAGGTCGGCCTCTACGAGGTCTGCCAGTCGATGGATCGGGTCGCAGCAACGTACCGCAGCAGCGTGAAGGCCGCGGGCAAGGAGCCGCCGGCGGCCGATCCGATGCCAGCGTGCGCCGATCCGGGGCCGTACGTCGCACCGATCGACGCGCCTGCCTCGAAGCCTCTCGAGGCGTCCGAAGCGCACTCGCCGGCCGGGATGGCGGTCTCGCCACCGAGCAACAAGGCAACCTCGGCCGAGATGACGGGCCCGCGCAAATAGCCACGCCGGCCGTTCGCCTCACCGCGGCCAGGGCGCCGCTCACCGAACGGATCGTCGCGCGCGACGAATTCGGCGCCGAACGTGAGATCTCGATCCCCGCCGAGCGCTCGTTGACGGTCTTCGTCGACCGGCGCGAGCTGGTGACCCTGATGACCCTCGGAGCGGCGCCGGAGCTGCTCGTGCTGGGCTACCTGCGCAACCAGCGCCTGGTCGACAGCGTCGATGACATCGACTCGATCACCGTCGACTGGAGCGTGAGCGCTGCGGCCGTCAAGACGCGTGCCGGCATCGAGCGATTCGACGAGAAGACCGCCAAGCGCGTGGTCACGACGGGCTGTGGACAGGGGACTGTCTTCGGCGAGCTGATGGGCGACATCGATTCGATCCGCCTGCCGGCCGCGTGCGACCCGTCTGGTCGCGTGTCGCAACCGGCGCTCTACGGCTTGCTCGATGCAGTTCGTCTTCAGGAGAGCACGTACAAGTCGGCCGGCTCGGTGCACGGCTGCGCGCTGTTCCGACAGAGCGAGATGCTGCTCTTCGTCGAAGACGTCGGCCGCCACAACGCCATCGACACGATCGCCGGATGGATGTGGCTCAACGGCATCGAGGGCGCCGACAAGATCTTCTACACGACGGGCCGCCTGACCAGCGAGATGGTGATCAAGTCGGCGCAGATGGGCGTGCCGATCGTGGTCTCGCGCAGCGGCATCACGCAGATGGGCCACGAGGTCGCGACCCGCCTCGGGCTGGCGCTTTTCGGCCGCGCGACCAACCGCCACTTCTTCTGCTATTGCGGATGGGATCGCTTCGACGCCGTGCCGGAACCGGCGCGGCCGTGAGCGGCGCGCCGTCAGATCAGTGCGTCGAAGGGCCACACGTCGACGATATCGCCCGCCGCCACGTCGCCCTGTGCGTGGCCCAGCACGACGAGTCCGTTGGCCTCGCTCATGCTGCGCAGGATGCCGGAGCCTTGCGATCCGGTGATGCGTACCTGCCAGCGACCGTCGGCGGCCCGGGCGACGATGCCGCGCTGGTATTCGGTGCGGCCGGCACGCTTCCTGATCGGCGCGACGCTCTCGACGCGCAGCGGCACCAGCGGCACCACGGTGGCACCGCTCATCGCGAGCAGCGCCTCGCGAACGAGGGCGTAGAAAGTGACCATCACGGCCACCGGATTGCCCGGCAGGCCGAACAGCACGGCGGTATGACCCGCGCTCTCGATGCGTCCGATCGCCATCGGCCGGCCCGGCCGCATCGCGATGCGCCAGAACAGCACGTCGCCGAGGCGTGCCATCACGAGCTTGGTGTGGTCGGCTTCGCCGACACTGACGCCACCGGAGGTGATCACTGCATCGGCGTCACGCGCTGCGGTGG
>JBDTCA010000145.1:0-11731 GCA_039923815.1 Caldimonas sp.
GCTGCTGCGCAAGGCGCGCTCGCCGCCGATTTCGCACCGCTCGACGACATGCGCGCCAGCGCCGGCTACCGGTTGCAGGTGGCGCAGAACCTGCTGCGCCGCTTCTGGCTGGAAACCCGCGCAGAGCAGCCGATGGCGAGCGCCGAGGTCAGCGTCTTCGCGTCGATGCGGCACGGCCAGAAATGAGCGTCGGCGCCCGCGTACCGCACGAGTCGGCGCACCTTCACGTCGCCGGCGCGGCGCCGTACATCGACGACCTGCCCGAACTCGCCGGTACGCTGCACGCGGCGCTGGGCCTGTCGCCGATCGCGCACGGCCGCATCGTCGGCCTCGACCTCGACCTCGTGCGCGCGATGCCCGGCGTCGTCGCCGTACTGACCGCCGACGACATCCCCGGCCCCAACGACTGCGGGCCGGTGATCCACGACGATCCGATCCTCGCCGAGGGCGTCGTGCACTACGTCGGCCAGCCCGTCTTCGCGGTGATCGCGACCACGCGCGACGCGGCCCGCCGCGCCGCCGCGAAGGCGCGCGACGTGATCCGCATCGAGGCGTTGCCGGCGATCCTCACGCCCGTCGAAGCGCATGCCGCCAGGAGCTACGTGCTGCCTCCGATGCACCTCGTGCAGGGCGACGCCCGAGCCGCCATCGATGCGGCGCCGCATCGGCTCGAGAGCACGCTCGACGTCGGCGGCCAGGAGCAGTTCTATCTCGAAGGCCAGATCTCGTACGCCTGCCCCCGGGAGAACCGCGGCATGTTCGTGCACTGCTCGACGCAGCACCCGAGCGAGATGCAGCACCTCGTCGCCAAATGCCTCGGCTTGCAGTCGCACCACGTGCAGGTCGAGTGCCGGCGCATGGGCGGAGGCTTCGGCGGCAAGGAATCGCAGTCGGCGCTGTTCGCCTGCGTGGCAGCCGTCGCCGCGAGCAAGCTGATGCGGCCGGTCAAGCTGCGCCTGGACCGCGACGACGACTTCATGGTCACCGGCCGGCGCCATTGCTTCCACTACGAATACGAAGTCGGCTTCGACGACGAAGGCCGCATCCTCGGCGCCGAGCTGACGATGGTCTCGCGCGCCGGTTTTTCCGCCGATCTCTCCGGCCCGGTGATGACGCGCGCAATCTGCCACTTCGACAACGCGTACCGGCTGCCGCACGTCAGCCTCCACGGCTATTCCGGCAAGACGAACACGCAGAGCAACACCGCCTTTCGCGGCTTCGGTGGCCCGCAGGGTGCGATCGCGATCGAGAACATCGTCGACAGCATCGCCCGCAGGCTCGGCAAGGACGCGCTCGACGTGCGCCGGCTCAACTTCTACGGTGACCACGACCGCACGCCGTACGGCCAGCCCGTCACCGACAACATCATCCGCGAGCTGGTCGACGAGCTCGAGGCGAGCAGCCGCTACCGTGCCCGCCGCGAGGCGGTCGCCGCGTTCAACGCGGGCAGCGAGGTGCTCAAGCGCGGCCTGGCGCTGACGCCGGTGAAGTTCGGCATTTCCTTCAACCTCGTCCACCTCAACCAGGCCGGCGCCCTGGTGCACGTGTACGGCGACGGTTCGGTGCTCGTCAACCACGGCGGCACCGAGATGGGCCAGGGCCTCAACACCAAGGTGGCGCAGGTCGTGGCTCAAGAACTCGGCGTGGCCTTGGGTGCGGTGCGCGTCACCGCCACCGACACGCAGAAGATCGCCAACACGTCGGCGACGGCGGCCTCGACAGGCAGCGACCTCAACGGCAAGGCAGCGCAAGACGCGGCGCGGCAGATCCGGGAGCGGCTGGTCGCGTTCGCGGCCGAGCGCTACGGTGTCTCGGCGAGCGACGTGCGCTTCGCCGGTGGCTCGGTGCGCATCGGCGCAGCGAAGACGATGACGTTTCGCGAGCTCGTCGTCGAGGCCTACATGGCGCGCGTGCAGCTCTGGTCCGACGGCTTCTACGCCACCCCCGGCCTGTCGTGGAACAAGGACACGATGCAGGGGCATCCGTTCTTCTACTTCGCCTACGGCGCCGCCGTGAGCGAGGTCGTCGTCGACACGCTGACCGGAGAATGGAAGCTGCTCGCGGCGCACGTGCTGCACGACGCCGGCCGCTCGCTGAACCCGGCCATCGACATCGGCCAGGTCGAGGGCGGCTTCATCCAGGGCATGGGCTGGCTGACGATGGAAGAGCTCGTCTGGCACCCGAACGACGGCTCGCCCAGAGCCGGCTTCCTGCACACGCACGCGCCGAGCACATACAAGATCCCGACCGCCAACGACACACCGCCGATCTTCGATGTTCGGCTCTGGAAAGACGGCGCGGCCGCTGGTGACAACCGGGCCGACACCATCCACCGCAGCAAGGCGACCGGCGAGCCGCCGCTGCTGCTGCCGTTCTCCGTCTTCTTCGCCATCCGCGACGCCGTCTCCGCGGCCGGCGGCCACCGTGTCGATCCGCCGCTGACGGCACCGGCGACGAGCGAGGCGATCCTGCGCGCGGTGACAGCCGTGACCGCGCGGGCCGTGGCGCGATGAAGTCGCCAGGCGGCCCGGCCATCGTCGTCGAGGTCGCCGCCACGCGCGGCTCGGCACCGCGCGACGCCGGCACCCGCATGCTCGTTTCGGCCGAAGCGATCCGCGGCACGATCGGTGGTGGCCACCTCGAGCTGAAGGCGATCTCGTTCGCGCGCGCGATGCTCGCGCACCACGACTTGTCCCGGCACGAAAGGCACTACGCGCTCGGTCCATCGCTGGGTCAGTGCTGCGGCGGCGACGTCACGCTGGCCTTCTCGCCGCTCGAGGCCCATGCACTCGCGCACTGGCCGGTCAGTGCGCCGCTGTTCCACCTGCAGATGCACGGCGCCGGTCACGTCGGCCGCGCCATCGCGACGCTGCTCGCCACGCTCGACTGCGAAGTCGACTGGTTCGACGAGCGCGACGACATCTTCCCCGCCGCCACCGGGTTCGGCTCGCCGTGGCCGGCTCACATCCGCCGCGTCTGCGTCGACACCATCGAGGCCGAGGTGCGCCACGCGCCCGCCGGCGCCTTCCATCTCGTGCTCACGCACGAGCACGCGCTCGACCTGCGCATCGCCGAAGCGATCCTGAGTCGTGGCGACTTTGCGTTCTTCGGCCTGATCGGCTCGAAGACGAAACGCGCGACGTTCTCGCGCCGGCTCGCCGAGCGCGGCATCGCGCCGGAGCGGATCGCGCGCATGACCTGCCCGATCGGCGTCGCGGGCATCGCCGGCAAGGCGCCGGAAGTGATCGCTGCGGCGGTCGTCGCGCAACTGCTCGTCGAGCACGGCCGGGCCGGCATGCCGACAATGCCGAGCCATGAGACGACCTTCGATATCGACGATCGCGCCGATCCTGATGCTGCTGGTGTCGACGGCGGCCACGGCGCACGAGTACTGGCTGCTGCCCGACACGTTCGTCGCGGCGGTCGGTGAGCCGGTCGCGATCGCGCATCGGGTCGGCACCGGCTGGCCGGGCGAGACGCTGCCGCGCGTGCCGCCCCGCATCGCTCGCTTCGACCTCGTCGACGCTGGAGGCAGGCGGGCCGTCGAGGGCAGTGCCGGCGACGATCCCGCGGGCATCACGGCCTTGCGCCGGCCGGGGCTGTCGCAGGTCGCCTACCGGTCGCGGCCGACCACCATCACGCTCGATGCGGCGCTGTTCGAGAGCTACCTGCGCGACGAAGGCCTCGACGACGTCGCCGCCTGGCGCGCCGCGCACGGCGAAACGGGCGGACCGGGCCGCGAGATGTTCTCGCGCAATGCGAAGACGCTGATCGGAGCCCCCGGCTCGTCGAAACGAGCTGCCGGCGAGACGAGTTGGCGCTGGCCCGTCGGGCTCGATCTCGAGCTCGTCGCCGAGACCGATCCGCGCGGCCTCGTCGGTGGCGGGCCGTTCACGGTGCGCCTGCTGCACCACGGCAAGCCGCTCGCAGGCGCGCTCGTCAAGGCGTTCCCGAAAGACGGCAACGAGCGCAAGCTTGAGGCACGCAGCGACAGCGACGGCCGCGTCCGTTTCCAGCTGCCCGAAGGCGGTGTCTGGCTCGTCAACGCCGTGCACATGGTCGACGCACCGGCCGGCGCCGACGCCCGCTGGGAGAGCCTGTGGTCGTCGCTCACCTTCGAGGCCGGCGCTGGCCGCTGAGCGGCACGCGGGGGCCATGCGGCATGTTGGAAGGCCGCGCTCGCTGCCGTCTATGCGAGCGAGATCATCCCGTCGGTCGCTTCGTGCTGTCGCCGTCCTTTGTCGAGCCCCCGATCGTCAAGCCGGCTCGTCGACTTTTCGGGCACACCGGTTGGCGAGGACTGCGGGCCGCCGGAATGTTCCGAGGGCGCCGAATCCGGGGCAAACCAGCTCGGCCCGCATCCCCACCTTGCGACATAGGCACGTGCGCTGCTGTTCCATAGCGCCGGCGGCATCGGGTCGGATGGCGGCCCGACCTCGCATCGCGAAGGCGCCGCACCGTCACGCTTCAGTCGGTTCGACTGGCGACGGCGGCTGCCGGCAATGCCAACGACCGTCGAGCAGCCCACGAAATTGATCAGGGAAATGCCCGTGAAAAATGCGTCTCGCAAGACCAGGCCATACAGGACGGCCGCGATGTGAGCCACAAGCCACGCGCTCCAGGTAAGCAGCGACAACGACCTCGCGCCATCCTTCGATCGCCAAACGACGACGATCTGCGGCAGGTAAGTGAAGCCACGCAGCGAATTGGTGACGAGGTAGAACCAGGCAATCGCCGAGTTGACGAGGACGTCGGCGGACGGGGGGACATTCATGCGGATCTCCTTGGGACAGTCAGCGAATCGGGGCGACGCCTGACGCCGCCTCATGGGAACCAACGACGCGTCCACCGAATTCCGGACATGGCTCTCAAGGGGGTTCGCTTCACGGGCGCTGGCGGGGTCTCGCGGAGTCATGAACGACGTCTGACTGCGGTCGCGGCGTGCAGCGCTGCCTTGCGACCATCACGTCAAGACTGGGGTCATGCCCGACGCCTAAACTCACGCGAATGTCATGAGCGCGCCGCCCCGACCCGATCTCCCTCCAGCGCTGACCTTGAACGAGCAGCTCTGGCAGGAAACGTTCGACGAGCTGAAGAAGCTCGCTCGTTCGAGGCTGTACGCCTCTGGCTCGCAGGTCCAGCTGAACACGACCGCGCTCGTCAACGAAAGCTACCTCAGGCTGTGCCGCCGGGCCGGCGAGCTGTCGTTCGAAACCCGCAGTCATTTCTTCGCCTACGCGAGCAAGGTCATGCGGTCGGTCATCGTCGACCTCGTCCGTGAACGCTGCGCCGAGCGGGGCGGCGGCGATCTTGTCCGCGTCACTTTCGACACGGCGATCGCCGAATCGGTCGGCATCGACGAAGAGCCGGTACGCATCGACCGCGCCTTGCGCGAGCTCGAGCGGGTCGAGCCACGGCTGGCCAGCGTCGTCGAGATGCGCTACTTCGCGGGCCTGAGTGATCTTGAGATCGCCGATGTCATGGGTGTCTCCGATCGCACCGTCCGTCGCGACTGGGACAAGGCGCGTGCGATCCTGAAGACGATGCTCGGGTGACCGATCCGACTCCTCCGTCGATTCGCCTGCCGTGCCCGCCGGAGCGATGGCCGGCGTTTTCGCGCCTGCTTGACGAAGCGCTCGCGCTGTCGCCTGCCGAGCTGCCGGCCTGGCTCGACGCTCTGGGTGACGATGACCTCGATCTCGGACCCGCCTTGCGCAGCGTTCTCCACGAATCCACCACCGCCGGGCAGACGGTTTTTCTGAACAGTCCGAGGCTGTCGCTCAAGCTCGAGGGCGACGCGGCCGGCGGACTGCAACCTGGCGCCATCGTCGGTCCGTACCAGCTGCAGAGTGAGCTCGGCCGGGGCGGCATGGGCCAGGTCTGGCTGGCCCGCCGCATCGACGGCGCCTATCGCCGCGAGGTGGCACTGAAGCTGCCGCACGCCCATTTGCTGGCCGGCGCGGTTCGCGAACGCTTCGAGCGCGAGCGCGACATCCTGGCCCGCCTTGCTCATCCGAACATCGCCCGCTTCTACGACGCCGGCCTGTCGGCTGAGGGCCAGCCCTATCTCGCGCTCGAAGCGGTCGAGGGACTGACGATCACGCGCTGGGCTGACGAGCACCGGCTCGGCGTGCGTGCGCGCCTGATTCTGTTCGGGCAGGTCAGCGCCGCCGTCGCCCACGCCCACGGCCAGCTCGTCGCCCACCGCGACTTGAAGCCGGCCAATGTGCTCGTCACGGCCGAGGGCCAGGTGCGGCTGCTTGACTTCGGCATCGCCAAGCTGTTGCACGGCAGCGTCGACGACGATTCCGAACCGCTGACCCGCGCCGATGCCAGTCCGGCCACGCCGGCCTACGCGGCGCCAGAGCAACTCGCCGGCGGCGCCGTCACCGTCGCGACCGATGTCTATTCGCTGGGCGTGATGTTGTTCGAGCTGCTCAGCGGCAGCCTGCCGTTCGCAGGAGAAAACCGTCGGGCCCGCCTGCGCCCGGACGACGGCGACGCCGGCCCACTTCGCCCAGCCCCGCTGGCTTCAAGCCACGCCACCGCCGAGCAGGCGGAACGCATCGGCTGCACCTTGCCGCAGCTGCGGCGTGATTTGCAGGGCGATCTCGACGCCGTGCTGTCGATGGCCATGCAGGCGCTGCCACAGGATCGATACGGCTCGGTGGCGGCCTTTGCGGCAGACATCGACCGCCATCTGCAGAGCGAGCCGATCCTGGCTCGCCGCATCACGCTCGGGCTGCGCACCAGCCGCTTCCTGCGTCGCCATCGATGGGCCGCGAGCGCGACCGCCATCGGCGTGACCGCGCTGATGATTGGCTCCGGCGCCATCGCCTGGCAGGCGCGCGCCGCGCGCATCGAACGCGACATCGCCCGCGCTGAATCGGCTCGTTCGGAGGCCGTCAACCAGACCATGATGCTGATGTTCCGCGAAGCCGGCGATCGCGGTCGCGCCGAATCCATCACTGCCCGCGAACTCATCGACGGCACTGCCAAGCGCCTGATCGACTCGCTCGATCCGGCTGCGCCAAAGTCAGCGGCGGTGGTTGCGGCGCTTTCCGATCTTTACCAGCTGACCGAGAACAATCGCGGCTCTCAGGCGCTGCTCGAGAGTGCGCTCGCCAAGGGTATCGGCGCGAGCGATCCGATCGCCGCAGCCCACCTTAAACAAAAGCTCGCTGACATCTACGGCTCGGCTCAGCGTTTCGTCGAGGCTCGCCGGCTGCTCGGGGAGGTCGATCGGATCTGGCAGACCGACCCCGCCCGGTTCAGGATCGAGCGGGTCGAGGCCGTCGGCACCGAGGCCACCATGCTCAGGCTGGAAGGCAAGGCGACCGAAGGTATCGAGCTGCTGCTTCGTGACATGTCCGAGGCCGAGCGCGCCTACGATGGCAACAGCCGTGACCTGGCCGCCCGTTATGCGAACGTCGTCACCCATCTCGTCGAAGCCAATCGTCTCGACGAGGCCGAGGCGCTGATCGCAAGGAGCGAAAAGGCGCTCGCACAGCCCGGCCAGATCGAAACGCCAGGCGGCCTGGCGCTCAAGACGAACCGCGGGGTCATCGCCGGTCGGCGTGGCGACACGGCGGCCGCGGAGGCCATCTTCCGGCACACGGCAGCAACCCGGCGCGCGCTCTTTGGCCGCACCTACGGGCTGTCGGTTGATCTGCTCCGGCAAGGCACCACGCTGAACCAGCTCGGCCGCCCGGCCGAAGCGCTGCAGGTGCTCGAGGAGGCAGAGCCCATCGCCGTCGACACCTTCGGCGCTGGCTCGCAGGCCGCGCTGATGATCGGCCTGAACCGGGCCGAAGCCCTGATCCAGCTCGGCCGGCTCGGCGAAGCCGGGCAAGCGATCGCCAAGGTCGGCCCTGGCCTGCGCAAGCCGGCTCAGCAAAGCTTTCTCAAAGGCGCGCTGTTGAAGACCGAAGCCCTGCTCGCGTTGAAGCGCGGTGATCTGGCTGCGAGCAGTGCCGCCCTCGACGAAGCGGAAGCGATCTTCGCCAAGGCGGGCCCGTCCGCTGCCGTCTCCGCCCGCAGCATCGAGCCGGTTCGTCGGCAGATCGCTGCAGCGGCGGCCCGCCGCTAGGCTTGCTTCAGCATCTCGATCACCCAGACAAAGGGCCGCTTCGGCCGGCCCCGTTGCCAGCAGCGCCCTCAGAAGCTGCCGACGCCGCCGTCGACGAGGAGGTCGACGCCGGTGATGTAAGACGCGGCGTCGGAAGCCAGGAACAGCACCGCCGCAGTGACCTCGTCGGCGCTGCCGAAGCGCTTCATCGGGTTGCGTGCCGCCCACGCCGTCTTGAGCTCGGCCTGATCCTGGGCGCTCATGCCGCCGCGGCCGAAGATCGGCGTCTCGATCGGACCGGGGCTGACGACGTTGACGCGGATGCCGCGCTCGACGAGCTCGGCCGCGAAGGTGCGGCCGAGCGAGCGCACCGCGGCCTTGCTGGCGCCGTAGAGTGATCCGGCCGGGTTGCCCTTGGCCGCAGCGACCGACGCGTTGAGCACGACCGCGCCGCCCGTGGCCATCAGCGCCAGCGCCTTTTGCACCGTGAAGTACACGCCCTTGACGTTGATGGCCATCAGCTTGTCGAACTGCGCCTCGGTGGTGGAGGCGAGCGGTCCGAAGGTGGCGACCCCGGCGTTGGCGAACACGATGTCGAGCCGGCCGCCGGCGAAGTGACGCGTCGCTTCGACAAGGCGATCGATGTCGGCCATGCGGCTCGTGTCGGCGACGACACCGAGCGACGCCTGGCCGATCTGCGACGCCGCGGCGGCGACCGTGTCGGCGTTGCGGCCGGCGACGACGACGCGTGCGCCTTCGCTTGCCAGCGCCTTCGCCACCGCGAGGCCGATGCCGCTGTTGCCGCCGGTGACGAGCGCCACCTTGCCTTCGAAACGGGCGGCGCTCAAGCCTCGGGCGCCTGCGCGAACCGGCGTGCGTTGCGGCCGATCTCGGGCGCCATCCGGTGCAGCTCGCTCCGGTACTGCGACGCCAGCTGGTAGACGATGCGGCGGCCGCGCGGCGTCAGCTGCACGACAACGCTGCGCCGGTCGCCTTCGGGGTGGCCACGACTGACCAGGCCAAGCTGCTCCATCCGGTCGACAAGACCGACGGCGCTGTTGTGCTTGACCAGCAGGCTCTGCGCCAGCGCCGTCACCGTCGCCGCGCCGTCGGCCTCGTGCGCCTTGATGGCGAGCAGCGCCTGGTACTGGAGCGAGGTCAGGCCGCACGCCTGCGCCGCCTGCTCGGTGAACGACTCGAACTGTCTCAGCAGCAGGCGGAAAGCGGCCAACCTGCGGATTTCGTCATCGTCCATGAGCCCCCGATCATGCGGTCGCAGCCGGAGCCTCGCCCGCCGCGTTTCCCCGCTTGACGTTATATCGCGATGCGACGTAAATTGGGTCGTATGTCGTGCCGCGATACAGTTTCGGACGCCACGGCGACGCGAACACAACCCTCAGGAGATTTCCGACATGTCACAACACAAGCGGTCTGACGACGAATCGAACGGCGTATCGCGGCGGGCACTGGTCCAGGCGGGCATCGGCTTGGCGGGCGGCGGCATGCTGTCGACGTTCTCCGGGCCCTTGTACGCCGCAGACCATCCGGCGATCGGCACCTACCCCGCCGGCTCCGCCGGCGACTCGGTGTTCATCGGCATCGCCGTGCCGCGCACGGGCGCCTATGCGGTGCAGGGCGAAGACGAGCTCAAGGGCTGGCAACTCGCCGTCGAACACATCAACGGCGGTCACGAGCTGATGCGCAAGATCTCGCCGAAGACGACCAAGGGCGTGCTCGGCAAGACCGTCAAGATCGGCGTGGCCGACTCGGCCGCGAAGCCGAACACCGCGGTGCAGGCTCAGCAGCGCTTCATCAGCGAGAACAACGCCGTGCTGATGACCGGCTCGACCTCGAGCGCGGTCGCCGTGGCGCTCAACAAGCTCGCGCAGGCACAGAAGGTGCTGTACATGGCCGGCATCTCCGGCTCCAACGACACCACCGGCAAGGACTGCGTCCGCTACGGCTTCCGCCAGGGTTTCTACGGCGAGATGGCGGCCAATGCGATCGGCCCGGTCCTGCTCAAGACCTTCGGCAGGGACAAGAAGATGGCGTTCATGACGCCGGACTACACCTATGGCCACACCACCACCAAGTCGGTCAACGACTACCTGACCGAAAAGGGCGGCTGGAAGATGGTGACCAACCAGGTCTCGCCGCTCGGCTCGCCGGACTTCAGCTCGTACCTGCTCAACGTCGCCAATTCCGGCGCCGAATTCCTGATCAACGTCAACTGGGGCCGCGACGCCGTGCTGTCGATCCAGCAGGCCAAGCGCTTCGGCATCTTCGACAAGATGAAGCTGGTGGTGCCGTACCAGATTCCGTTCCTCGCACCCGAAGTGGGCGGCGGGCTCCTGGAGGGCGTCTATTCCGCCACCGACTTCTGGTGGACCCTGGAAGACAAGTACCCGTTGGCCAAGATGTTCGTCGAGACCTTCGAGAAGAAGTTCGGCTACAAGCCTGAATGGGGCGCGGAGAACGCCTACGTCAGCTTCGCCCACTGGGCGCGCATGGTGGAGGACGCCGGCAGCTTCTATCCGCCCGACGTCATCAAGTCCTTCGAGAAGGGCCAGACGATTCCGTCCCTGCTCGGCGACGTGCACTACCGGCCGCAAGACCACCAGTGCGTTCGCCCGGTCGTCATCGTCAAGGGCAAGCTGGCCAAGGACATGAAGAACAAGGAAGACTACTGGGAGGTCGTCGAGATCGTCCCCGGCGAGAAGGTGATCCAGGCGCCGGATGCCTTCGGGTGCAAGCTGGGCGACTACACCTGACCTTCCTCCTGCTGTGCCGAAAGATCCGGGCCTCGCCGTCTGGCGAGCCCGGCTCCATGAGGGGCACGCCACGATCGTGCAGGCCATCGTGGCTCGCTTTGCAAAGTCCCGCTCCCCGGTCGCCTTGCGCGACCGGAACCGTTTATATCGAGGCTGCCTGTGATCAATTGGCCTAATTTCGTTGCCCAGATGTTCAACGGCCTCGTTCTCGGGGCCTTGCTGGCGCTGATCTCGTCCGGCCTCACGATCATCTACGGCACCCTCGGCGTGCTCAACCTCGCGCACGGCGCCATGTTCATGCTGGGCGGGTACGCCGGCTACCTGGCCTTCACCTACACCGACTCGTTCATCGTCGCGCTCGTCGTGGGCACGCTGTTCGTCTTGATCGTGGGCGTGGTGATGGAGCGGGTCATCATTCGCCGCTTCTACGACCGATCGGGCGAGGACCAGCTCCTCGTGACCTTCGGCATCGGCATGGTGATGGTCGAGACCATCCGCTACTTCTTCGGCAGCCTGTCGAAGTCGGTGCCGGCGCCCGACGTGGTCTCGGGCATCACCTCCCTCGGCTTCATGCTCTACCCGACCTATCGACTGGCGCTGGTCGGCATCATTGCCGTCGCGCTGGCCATCCTGTACCTCGTGCTCTATCGCACGCGGCTGGGTCTGACCGTGCGTGCCGGAATCGAGGACTCGGTGATGGTGGATGCCCTTGGCATCAACGTCCATCGCGTGTTCACGACGGTGTTCGGCATCGGCGCGATGGCGGCGGGTTTCGCGGGCATCGCCAACGCGCCGGTCGCTTCCCTGACCCCCGACATGGGCGAGACGATCCTCGTGCAGACGTTCGTCGTCGTCGTCATCGGCGGCGTCGGCTCGTTCCCGGGCGCCATCA
>JBDTCA010000146.1:0-3345 GCA_039923815.1 Caldimonas sp.
CACGCGGTGCGGGAAAAGCGCGACGCCGCGGCCGTGGAGGCCGCGCTCGAGGCGCTCACGGCATGCGCCGGCGACCCGGCAGAAAGCGGTGAGGGCAACCTGCTGGATCTGGCCATCAAGGCGATGCGATTGCGCGCCACCGTGGGCGAAGTGAGCGATGCGCTCGAAGCCGTGTGGGGCCGTCACCGCGCCGACACCCAGAAGGTTTCCGGTGTCTACGCCGCCGCCTACGACAGTGCCGAAGGATGGGACCAGCTCAAGGGCGAGATCGCCGCCTTCGCCGAGGAAGAAGGCCGTCGGCCGCGGGTGATGATCGCCAAGCTCGGGCAGGACGGCCACGACCGCGGTGCCAAGGTCGTGGCGTCGGCCTTCGCCGACCTCGGCTTCGACGTCGACATCGGGCCGCTGTTCCAGACCGCCGAGGAGTGCGCGCGCCAGGCGATCGAGAACGACGTCCACGCGGTCGGCGTCTCGACGCTGGCCGCCGGTCACAAGACGCTGGTGCCGGCGATCATCGAATCGTTGAAGGCACAGGGCGGCGGCGACATCGTCGTGTTTGTCGGTGGCGTCGTGCCGCGCGGCGACTACGAGTTCCTCTACGACGCCGGCGTCAAGGGCATCTATGGCCCCGGCACGCCGATTCCGGCCAGCGCGAAAGACGTGCTCGAGCAGATCAGGCTCGCCGTCGCCGTGCACTGAGCCAGGGTAAGGCGCGACGCGATGCTGCCAGCCGGCGACCAGGCCCTGCTCGACGCCATCGCTGCCGGCGCCGGCGAGTCGCAGCGGCGGGCCGTCGCCAAGTCGATCACCTTGCTCGAATCGACGCGGGCCGATCACCGTGCCCGCGCCGACGCCTTCCTGACGGCCTTGCCCGCGCCGGCACGGCCGGCATTTCGTCTCGGCGTCTCGGGCGTGCCGGGGGTCGGCAAGTCGACCTTCATCGAAGCGCTGGGTCTGCACCTCGTCGCAGCCGGCGAGCGCGTCGCCGTGCTCGCCGTCGATCCGAGCTCGAGCGTGTCGGGCGGCTCCATCCTCGGCGACAAGACCCGCATGGAACGTCTGTCGGTCGATGCCCGCGCCTTCGTGCGGCCGAGCCCGAGCAGCGGCACGCTCGGCGGCGTCGCCGCTGCGACCCGGGAGGCGATGCGCGTCGTCGAGGCGGCGGGCTACAGCGTCGTGATCGTCGAAACCGTCGGCGTCGGCCAGAGCGAAGCGGCGGTGGCCGGCATGACCGACATGTTCGTCCTGCTGCAGTTGCCGAACGCGGGCGACGACCTGCAGGCGATCAAGAAAGGCGTGATGGAGCTCGCCGATCTCGTCGTCGTCAACAAGGCGGACCTCGATGCTGCTGCCGCCGCCCGGGCCGTGCGTCAGATCACGTCGGCGCTGCACATGGCAAGCCGACGAGCCGGCTCGTCGTGGCCGCCGCGCGCTGTCGCCCTGAGTGCGCTCGACGACGGTCAGGTCGCGGGCATCTGGCAGCTTGCCGACTCGTTTCGCGAAGCCCAGCGTCTCAGCGGTGCCGACGCCGAGCGGCGGCGCACGCAGGCGCTGTCGTGGTTCTGGGAGCGCATCGATGCCGGCCTCAGGCAGTCGTTTCGCGGCCATGGCGGCGTGCGCTCGCAGCTCGTGGCGACGCTCGACGCCGTCGATGCCGGCCGCCTTCCCGCGACGGTGGCGGCGCGCCGACTGCTGACTGTCTTCGGTGCGGCGGAGCAGGCCGCGTCGTCGCCTGCGGCCGCTGCGGAGCGCGCGTGAACGACGCCGACATCGAAGCCGTGCGCGCGTCCATCGAGTCGAGCCGCCATCGCGTCAAGGCAGTGCAGACGAGCCTTGGCCGCGTCATCGCCAAGCGGCAGCGCCCGCCGCGCAGCGCCTGGCGCGGGCGCATCGTCAATGTGCTGGCCGGCGGCTTCGGCGTGGTGATGTTGCGTGCGGTACCGGCGCACGGTGGCGCCCGCGGCCAGGAGATCGAGATCGAGCGGCTGAGATCGCTGCGCGCGGCCGGTGTGCAGGTGCCGGAGGTTTTGCATGCCGAGGCCGGCTTCTTCGTCATGGGCGAGCTGGCCGGTCCCAGTCTGGTCAGCCTCGTCGAGCGCGGCGGCATGGCGGGCTTCGAGGCCTGGCGCCGCGGCCTGGCCGCGCTCGCCGAGACGCACGCACGTGGCGGCTACCTGAGCCATGCCTTCGCGCGCAACTTCATCGCCACCGATGCCGGCCTGGCGATGATCGATTTCGAGGACGACGCGCTCGAGACCATGCCGCTCGAGGCCGCCCAGGCACGCGACTGGCTCGCGTATCTGCATTCGACGCTCTGGCTGCTCGATCGGCCGATCGCCGAAGTGCAGGCCGCCATCGCCATCCGACTCGCCGACGAAGCAGCGCCGGTGCGTGCGCTCGTCGAGGCCACCGGCCGCCGGCTGGCGCCGCTGCGCCACCTGCCACGCTCGCGCCGCCCCTGGGGCCGCGAGGTCGTCGGCGCGCAAGCGCTCGGCGCCGTCTTTCCCTTGCCCATTGTCGCCGAGACCACCATCGACGCCGCTTTCTGACCACGAGAAGAGCCATGCACGACATCATCCAGCAGCTCGAGGCCAAGCGCGCCCGCGCCCGGCTCGGCGGCGGCGAAAAGCGCATTGCCGCGCAGCACGCCAAGGGCAAGCTGACGGCGCGGGAGCGCATCGACCTCCTCCTCGACGAAGGCAGCTTCGAGGAATGGGACATGTTCGTCGAGCACCGCAGCCACGACTTCGGCATGGAGGCGAACCGGCCGCCGGGTGACGGCGTCGTCACCGGCTACGGAATGATCAATGGCCGGCTCGTCTTCGTGTTCAGCCAGGATTTCACGGTGTTCGGCGGCGCGCTTTCGGAGGCTCACGCCGAGAAGATCTGCAAGGTCATGGACCAGGCGATGAAGGTCGGCGCGCCGATCATCGGCCTCAACGACTCCGGGGGTGCCCGCATCCAGGAAGGCGTCGCCTCGCTCGGCGGCTACGCCGAGGTGTTTCAGAGGAACGTCACCGCATCGGGCGTGGTGCCTCAGATCAGCATGGTCATGGGGCCGTGCGCGGGCGGCGCCGTCTACTCACCGGCGATGACCGACTTCATCTTCATGGTCAAGGACAGCTCGTACATGTTCGTCACCGGCCCCGAGGTCGTGAAGACGGTGACGCACGAGGAAGTGACCGCCGAAGACCTCGGCGGTGCGCTGACGCACACCACGGTGAGCGGCGTGGCCGACCTCGCCTTCGAGAACGACGTCGACGCGCTCGCCATGCTGCGCCGCTTCGTCGACTATCTGCCGCGGAACAACCGCACGAAGGCGCCGCACCTGCCTACGCAGGACCC
>JBDTCA010000147.1:0-7378 GCA_039923815.1 Caldimonas sp.
CAAAGCGTTTACGCTAGCGGTCTCGCAGCAACACGAGAGGAGGTGATATGTTTTCATTCTCTAGGTCCGGGGCGGATTCCCGACAGATGTAGTCGGCTCTGTAGCCAGACCCGCGGGCGCTCCGCACCAAAGGTGGGAGCGCCCGCGTCATTTCGGAACGGCATTCCGGAGCGCTCAGTGCAACGGCCAGGAAGCGACGATCAGCGGCGTACCGACGAAGAGCACGAGCAGCGTCAGCGGAGTGCCGAGCCGCCAGTAGTCGCCGAACCGGTAACCGCCCGGGCCCATGACCAGCGTGTTGTTCTGGTGGCCGATCGGAGTCAGGAAATCGCAGGCGCAACCGAGCGCCACCGCCATCAGGAAGGGCTCGGGTCGATAGCCGAGCTGGGCGGCCACGGCGGCGGCCACCGGGCCGAGCACCAGCACGGCAGCGGCGTGATGCAGGAAGGGTGTCAGCAGCATCGACGTCGCCAGGATGAGGCCGATCGTCGCGTAGCCTGGCAGGTGCTGGGCACCGGCGGCGAGCAGGTCGGCGACGACCTGGGTGGCGCCCGTGTCCTTCAAGGCCTCACCCACCGGAATGAGGCAGCCCAGCATCACGATCACCGGCCACTCGATGGCCTCGTAGGTGTCTTTCAGGCTGATCTGCTTGAACAGCACGGTGAGCACGGCGGCGCCGAAGAAGGCGACCTCGACGTCGATGATGCGCATGCCGACGAGCATCAGCGCCACCACCAGCAGCGCAATCGGCACCAGGCCGTTGCGCACCTGGCCGAGCGTGAGCTTGCGGTCGGCCAGCGGCAGCAGGCCGAGCTCCGTGACCGCCGCTGCCAGGTTCTTCTCCCAGCCCTGGAACAGCACGACGTCGCCGACGATGAAGCGGTGCGAGCGCAGGCGACCGGTCGAGGTCTTGCCGGCGCGGCGCACGGCGAAGAGGTTCAGGCCCCAGCTGTGGCGCAGGCCCAGCGACGCGGGCGTCTGACCCACCAGCTTCGAGTCACCGGTGACGATCACCTCGACGACGCCCATCTCCGCGCTTTTCTCGGCCGGCTCGGCGAGTTCCTCCGAGCCGACGATCTCGAAGCCGGTGGCAGAGATGGCCTTTTGCACGACGGTGGCATCGCCGAGCACGACGATGACATCGCCGTCGTACAGCAGCCAGTCTTCCGCCGGAACGTAGCGGCGCCCGCCTTCGCGGACGATGCCGGCGATCGAGATCTCGCCGTCGCCCATCGCCTCGAAGGCCGCCACGGTCAGGCCGGCGGCCTTGTCGCCGGTGACGCGAAGCTCGGTGGAATAGTGCTCCAGCGAGAACGATTCCTCGGCCGTCTGCGCGCCTTCACGACGCGGCAGCAGACGCCAGCCGACGGCGAGAAAGAGGATGGCCAGGGTGGTCAGCGGCAGGCCGACCGGCACGAAGTCGAACAGCCCGAAAGGCTTCTGGCCGAGTTCTTCCTGGACCGTGGCGATGAGCAGGTTCGGCGAGGTGCCGATCTTCGTGATGGTGCCGCCGACGAGCGAGGCGAAAGCCAGCGGCATGAGATAGATCGAGCGCGGCCGATTGCTGCGGCGCGCCGTCTGGATGGCGATCGGGATGAAGATGCCGAGCGTGCCGACGTTCTTGATTAACGCCGACAGGTAGCCCACCGCCGCCGCCATCACGCCGATCTGCAGCGATGGCGAGCGGATGCGCTTGAGCAGCGCCCCGACCGAGAGCTCGAGGATGTTCGATGCGGCGATGGCCCGGCTCACCACCAGCACCGAGGCGATGATGATGATCACCGGGTTGGAAAAGCCGTGGAAGGCCTTGGCGCCCGGGACCACGCCGAGGACCACCGCTGCCAGCAGCACGAGGGCGGCGACGACGTCGTAGCGCAGCCGCCCGCTCATGAAGAGCACGAGCATGGCCCCGACGAGGGCAAAGGATTCGATCTGGTGAAGCGTCACGGGCGGCTCGCTGGCAGGGACAAACCGGCCAGGGCAGCCGGCAGGCCCAGGGGGGGTCACGGAGGTTGGCAAGTCGAACCCTTGCCAACCCGGGATAGGCCCGGTGTCGGGGCGGGTCGCCAGGACTTACGATCAAACGAGGAAAACGGATCACCGTGCGCCACCGTGCCACCTCCGTGACCCACTCGCGCAGCCGCTTCGGCGGTCTGCCATGCACGAACTGAAGCTCCCGGAGACCCTATGACCCGCTTATTCAAGACCCTGACGGCCGTTGTCGCCGCGACGTGCCTCGCATCGACGGTCTATGCCGCCGACTTCATCAACGTGCTCACTGGCGGCACCAGTGGCGTGTACTACCCGATGGGTGTTGCACTCAGCCAGATCTACGGCAAGGTGCTGCCCGGTGCCAAGGTGTCGGTGCAGGCGACGAAGGCCTCCGCAGAAAATCTCAACCTGCTGCAAGCCGGCAAGGGCGAGGTCGCTTTCACCCTCGGCGACGCGCTCTCCGATGCCTACAAGGGCGACGCCGACGCCGGATTCCCCACGCCGCTGAAGCGGCTGCGCGGCATCGCCGGGATCTACCCGAACTACATCCAGATCGTCGCCAGTGCCGATTCCGGCATCAGGACGCTGGCCGACCTGAAGGGCAAGCGAGTCTCGGTCGGCGCGCCGAAATCGGGCACCGAGCTGAACGCCCGTGCCGTGCTCAAGGCCGCCGGCATCACCTACAAGGATCTGGCCAAGGTCGAGTACCTGCCCTTCGGTGAATCGGTCGAGCTCATGAAGAACCGCCAGCTCGACGTGACGCTGCAGTCCGCCGGCCTCGGTGTCTCGGCGCTGCGCGACCTCGCCGCCTCGATGAAGATCGTGGTGGTCGAGATCCCGGCCGACGTGGTCACCAAGATCGGCGACACCGCCTACCAGCCTGCGGTGATCCCTGCCAACACCTACGAAGGCCAGACCAAGGACGTGGCGTCGGTCGCGATCCAGAACTTCCTCGTCACCCACGAAGGTGTCCCGAACGACACCGTGTACGCCCTCACCAAGGCCATGTGGGAGAACCTTCCCGCGCTCGTGGCTGCCCATGCCGCCGGCAAGGCGGTCAGGAAGGAAACCGCGCTGAAGGGCATGCCCGTGCCCCTGCACCCGGGCGCGGAGAAGTACTACCGCGAAGTGGGCATGGTGAAGTAGGAGCTCGGGTCGTGCAGACGCCGGCAGAGCCGAAGGCGGCCAACCCGCACGCGGGGCTGGACGGCGAGCAAGCCGCCGACAGCGAATTCCAGGAACACGGGCTGCAGCGCCGCCTCGGCGGCGCCGCGCTCGCGTTCGTCGGCGGTGTCGCCCTGCTGTTCTCGGCCTATCAGCTCACCATCGCCGCGTTCTCGCCGCTGTCGAGTCTCATCACGCGCTCGATCCACGTCGGCTTCCTGCTGCTGCTGACCTTCCTGCTCTACCCGATGCTGGCGCGTGGCAAGGCCATGACGCGCATCCCGATGCTCGACTGGGCGCTCGCATTCCTGGCGTTCGGGCTCGGCCTCTACCAGTGGTATTTCGAATCGGCACTGATCCAGCGTGCCGGCGACCCGACCCTGACCGACCTCGTCGTCGGCACGACGGTCATCGTGCTGGTCTTCGAGGCGGCGCGGCGCGTGCTCGGCGTCGCCTTGCCGATCGTCTGCGCCCTCTTCCTCGCCTACGGCCTGTTCGGCCAGTACCTGCCCGGTGAGCTCGCTCACCGGCCGTACGACTACTCCCAGATCGTCGACCAGCTCGCCTTCGGCACCGAGGGCATCTACGGCATCCCGACGCTGGTGTCGGCGACCTACATCTTCCTGTTCATCCTGTTCGGCGCCTTCCTCGAGCACGCCGGAATGATCAAGCTCTTCAACGATCTCGCGCTCGGCCTCGTCGGCCACACCAAGGGCGGCCCGGCCAAGGTGGCGGTGATCTCGTCGGGGCTGATGGGCACGATCTCGGGCTCGGGCGTGGCCAACGTGCTCACCGTCGGCCAGTTCACGATCCCGCTGATGAAGCGCTTCGGCTACTCGCCGATCTTTGCCGGCGCGGTCGAGGCGACCTCGAGCATGGGCGGCCAGATCATGCCGCCGGTGATGGGGGCGGTGGCCTTCATCATGGCCGAGACGCTGAACGTGCCGTATGCCGACATCGTCAAGGCCGCGGTGATTCCTGCCTTCCTCTACTACTTCACCGCCTTCCTGATGGTTCACCTGGAGGCCGGCCGCGCCAACCTCGTCGGCCTGCCGAAGGACCAATGCCCGAACCCGTGGAAGGCGCTGGTCAAGAACTGGTATCTCGTGCTGCCGCTCGCGGCACTCGTCTACATGCTGTTCCACGGCTTCACGCCGATGTTCGCCGGCATGACCGGGCTCGGGCTGACGGCCATCCTGGTGCTCGGCGTCGCCCTCGCCGCGCAGATCTCGAGCACCGCCTTCCGCTATGCGTTCTGGATCGCCCTCGGCATCGCCGCATCGTCGTTCGCGAAGTGGGGCATCGAGCCGGTACTCCTGCTGATCGCGTTGCTGGTCGCCGTGTGCGCCTTCTTCAAGGGCGGCCGCCAGACGCTGCACTCGCTCCGCATGAGCCTGGTCTCGGGTGCCAAGCAGGCGCTCGGTGTCGGCGTGGCCTGCGCGGTGGTCGGCGTCATCATCGGCGTGCTGACGCTGACGGGCGCCGCCTCGAGCTTTGCCGGCTTCATCCTCAACGTCGGCGAGAAGAGCCTCTTCCTCTCGCTGCTGCTGACGATGCTCGTCTGCCTGATCCTCGGCATGGGCATCCCGACGATCCCGAACTACATCATCACCAGCTCGATCGCGGCGCCGGCGCTGCTCAAGCTCGGCGTGCCGCTCATCGTGAGCCACATGTTCGTCTTCTACTTCGGCATCATGGCCGACCTGACGCCGCCGGTGGCGCTGGCCGCTTTCGCGGCCGCATCGATCTCCAAGGCCTCGCCGATGCGGACCGGCATCAAGGCCACGCAGATCGCGATCGCCGGCTTCGTCGTCCCCTTTATCGCCGTCTACGACCCTTCCCTGATGCTGCAGGGCATCTACGGCTGGACCGACGTGGTCTACGTCAGCTTCAAGGCGCTGACCGCGATCGTGCTGTGGGGCGCCACGGTGGTCGGATTCCTGCGCGGCCCGCTGTCGCCGTTGCAGCGCGGGCTGGCGTTCATCGCCGCCGCCTGCCTCATCGCCGCGCTGCCGCTGACCGACCAGATCGGTTTCGCGCTTGCTGCCGTCGTGATCGCCTGGAACGTGTGGGCGAACCGCAGCCGCCCGGTGTCGGCGCCGGCCTGATGCCGGTCTGCGTCGCCGCGGGCGGCGTCGTGATGGCCTTGGCGATGCAGAGCTTCACGCTCGCCTGGACGCACTCGATCGAGAAGATCCTCTGGGAAGAAGACTGGCGTGTCGAAGGCGACCGCCTTCATCTCGTCGAGGCTCGCGTGCGCGGCAGCGGCGCAGGCATGGAAGCGCCGGCAGGAAGCACCTTCGAAGGCGGCGTCTGGCACTACGACCCGCATGTCGCGCCGCTCGAGACGTTGCGCCTGACGCATTCGATCTACACCGCCGGATACGAGATCTGCCACGACGGCACCTGCCGCCCGCTCTCCGAATCAGCGCCGCGGGCCGGCAACGGCGACGTGATCGTCCTGAGTGTGTGCCCTCAGTGACCGCCGCGGCCCCATGACCCGAAAGCGGGAAGCCGGGACCTGACGATCCGCCTCAGGCCGGGCAGGCCGTCAGGGCGACCCCGTCGCCATGGACGTCGCGTGGCGCCGCCGCTGCGCCCAGGCGACCAGCGCAAGCAGGAGCAATGCCGGCACGAGCAGCCATTCCTTGGCCAGGCGAGCGCGCTCGGTCTCGATGCCGGTGATGACGAAACCCTGCTCGAAGCCGGCCTTGTCGGCGGCGCTGTTGAGCCCGACCGAGGACACGCGGGTCTCCGTGGGCAACGCCATCACGCGCAGGCCGGCGCCAGCGAGGCGCTGGGCACCGGTCGTGCCGGACGCCAGCGGCAGCAGCACGGTCTTGTGGATGTCCTTGCCCTCCAGGCTCGTGCCCTCGATGCGCACTCGCATGCGCGCGTCGGCCGGCGCGGCCGCCGCCCGCTCGACGATCGTGGCGGCCGGGGCAAGCTCGTAGCGCTCGGTCACGAGGTCGAGCCAGAAGCCGGGCCGCAGCAAAGTGAACGTCACGACCAGAAGAGCCACCGATTCCCACCACCGGCTTCGCGTGAGGAACCAGCCCTGCGAGCCGGCCGCAAATGCAAGCATGGCCGTGACGGCCGCGCCGACCACCAGGACCACCTGCCACCAGGAATCGATGCCGATCAGCAGCAGCTGCGGGTTGAAGATGAACATGAACGGCAGGATCAGCGTCCGGCTCGAATACCAGAACGCGGTGATGCCGGTGCGGATCGGGTCGGCGCGAGAGATCGCCGCGGCGGCGAACGAGGCGAGCCCGACCGGTGGCGTCACGTCGGCCATGAGCCCGAAGTAGAAGACGAACATGTGCACCGCGACCAGCGGCACCACCAGTCCCGACTGCGCGCCGAGTTCCACCACCACCGGCGCCATCAGCGTCGAGACGACGATGTAGCTCGCCGTCGTCGGCATGCCCATGCCGAGCACCAGGCAGATGAAGGCGACCAGCACCAGCATGGCGATGATGTTGCCGGCCGAGACGGTCTCGACGAACTCGGTCATCACCAGGCCGAGGCCGGTGACCGAGACGGTGCCGACGATGATGCCGGCCGCGGCCGTGGCCAGGGCGATGCCGATCATGTTGCGGGCGCCCTTCTCGAGACCATCGACCAGATCGTCCCAGCCGCTGCGCAGCCGCGACATCGGTGCCGCCTCGCGGCGGAAGAAGGCCAGCAGCGGCCGCTGCGTCAGCAGGATGCCGACCAGCAGCATCGTGGCGTAGAAGGCCGACAGGCCGGGTGAAAGCTCCTCGACCAGCAGCGCCCACACGAGCACCACGATCGGCAGCAGGAAGTGCAGGCCGGCGAGCAGCGTTTCCTTCAGCGGCGGCAGCGAGAGCACCGGCATGTCCGGGTCGTCGATGGTGAGGTCGGGCTCCCTGGCGACCTGCCGCACGAGCAGCACGTAGGCCACCACGAGCACGCCCAGCACCAGCCAGGAGGAGCCGGCGCCGAGCAGCGGCTGCAGCCAGCCCAGCGCGTAGTAGACGACGTTGCCGATGATGACGACGGCGGCCAGCAGCATCACCATCCCGCCCAGCCGCCGCCAGCCCGAGACACCGCGGGTGGCCGGAATGCCTTCGATGCCCGCCTTGCAGGCCTCGAGGTGCACGATGTAGAAGAGCGCGATGTACGAGATGATCGCCGGCAGGAAGGCGCTCTTGACGATCTCCGAATACGGCACGCCCACGTACTCGGCCATCAGGAA
>JBDTCA010000148.1:0-8624 GCA_039923815.1 Caldimonas sp.
GGCTGCACGTACCTGCAATACCTGAACGCCATACCAAGCCATACCAGCACAGACATATGACCACGATTCGAGTCAAGGAAAACGAGCCCTTCGACGTTGCTCTTCGGCGCTTCAAGCGCACGATCGAAAAGCTCGGCTTGCTCACCGACCTGCGCGCCCGCGAGTTCTACGAAAAGCCGACCGCCGAGCGCAAGCGCAAGAAGGCCGCCGCCGTCAAGCGTCACTTCAAGCGCGTGCGCAGCATGCAGCTACCCAAGAAACTGTTCTAGGCCGGCACCTCGCCCGCTACTCGAAGCCCGCCGATCGCGGGCTTCGTCACTTCTAAGTCGCTTGATTTCGGACCTGCCGTCGTCGACACGGAGATCACCATGAGCCTGAAAGATCGCATCACCGAAGAGATGAAGGCGGCCATGCGCGCCAAGGACGCACCTCGCCTGCTGACAATTCGCGGACTGCTCGCAGCAATGAAGCAGCGCGAGGTCGACGAGCGTATCGAGCTCGACGACGCTGCCGTCATCGCCATCGTCGACAAGCTCGTCAAGCAGCGCAAGGATTCGATCGAGCAGTTCAGCGCCGGCGGGCGCCAGGATCTGGTCGACAAGGAAAAAGAAGAACTGGTTCAGCTCGAGACTTATCTGCCGCAACGCCTGAGCGCCGACGACGTGGCAGCCGAGGTGGCGACACTGGTCGCGGAGGTCGGGGCCCAAGGCCCTGCCGACATGGGTCGCACGATGGCCGCAGCCAAGCAGCGCTTTGCCGGCCGGGCCGAGATGGGCCAGGTTTCTGCTGCGGTCAAGGCCGCACTTTCACGTTGATCGGAACCTCGCTTATGACTCTCGCCGTACAACGCCTCTCGCCGTCTCTCGCCGTTTCGGCGCAGCTTTCGCCAGAGGCGATGGCCGAGGTGGCCGCCGACGGATTTCGCTCCGTGATCAACAACCGCCCTGATTTCGAAGGCGGTCCGTCGCAGCCCACATCGGCCAGCATCGAAGCGGCCGCCCGGGCAGCTGGCCTCGAATACGCTCACTTGCCCGTCGCGGGCGGCTATCAGAGTGACGAAGAGATCGCGCGCTTCGCCCAACTGCTTGCCGCGATGCCGGCGCCGGTGCTCGCTTTCTGCCGCTCCGGCGCACGCTCCGGCCGCCTTTTCCAGGCGGCGACCGCCTCGCGTTGAGCCTGAGCGGGACCGCGCCCGAGTATCGGCGCCACTAGCGCAAACACGCACGCGCCTGCACGAGGCGCCTTCCTAGAATCGGCGGCGTTTCGAAGCGGCCGCTCGCCTGATCTTCGAGTTTCGACAACTGAAAAAGCTCGATCCGGAGGCCACGTGTCGCCCCTTCTCGCCCTGTCTCGGTGGATCGATCGCGGCAACGAGTTCGTCGGCCGGTGGGTATCGTGGCTCGTGCTCGCGGCCGTGTTGATCAGTGCCGGCAACGCCATCGTTCGCAAGGTCTTCGACCAGAGCTCGAACGGGCTGCTCGAGATCCAGTGGTATCTCTTCGCGGCCGTCTTCCTGCTGGCCGCCGGCTACACGCTGCAGCGTCAGGAGCACGTCCGCATCGATGTCATCGCCGGTCGCTTCAGCAAGCAAACGCAGATGTGGATCGACATCGTCGGCATCTGCCTGTTTCTGTTTCCCTTCGTGGTCGTCGTCGTCGATCTTTCGATGCCGCTCGTGCTGCGCGCCTATCGCATGCACGAAATGTCGAACAACGCCGGTGGGCTGGTGCGCTGGCCTGTGTTTGCGCTGCTCCCCGCAGGCTTCATCCTGCTCGGCATCCAGGGCATTTCCGAACTGATCAAGCGCGTCGCGTTCCTGCGCGGGCTGATCCCCGACCCGACCGGCCGCCACGTCGCCAAGAGCGCCGAGCAGGAACTGGCCGAATTCATCGCCAAAGGGCACGTCGCCGGTGGCGTCGACGCATTGCGCGACAGGTCACCGCAATGATGGGGTTCATCGCCTCGAACATGGCACCGATCATGTTCGGCAGCCTGATCCTGTTCCTGCTGTTCGGCGCACCGGTCGCGTTCTCGCTCGCCGCCTGCGGCCTCTTCTTCGGCTTCGTGGGCATCGAAATGGGGCTGCTCCCCGAGGCGCTGATGCAGGCACTGCCGCTGCGCATCTTCGGGATCATGCAGAACGACACCCTGCTGGCCATTCCGTTCTTCACCTTCATGGGCCTCATCCTCGAGCGCTCGGGCATGGCCGAGGACCTGCTCGACACCATCGGCCAGCTGTTCGGGCCGATCCGCGGCGGCTTGGGTTACGCCGCGATCCTGGTCGGCGCCATGCTCGCGGCCACCACTGGAGTGGTCGCCGCATCGGTGATCTCCATGGGCCTGATATCGCTTCCCATCATGCTGCGCTACGGCTACGACCGGCGCCTGGCCACCGGCGTGATCGCCGCCTCGGGCACGCTCGCACAGATCATCCCGCCTTCGCTCGTTCTGATCGTGCTTGCCGACCAGCTTGGGAAAAGCGTGGGCGACCTCTACAAGGGCGCCTTCATACCCGGCTTCATCCTGACGGCGGCCTACCTCGGCTACGTGGCCGTCCTGAGCGTTCTCAGGCCGGCTTCTGCGCCGGCGCTTCCGAAGGAGGCGCGCACGATCAAGGAAGACGACGGCTCGGCCGGCCTGCGCTCGCTCGCAGTGCTCACCGTGATCGCGGTCTGCGCCGCCGTGCTGTTCGCGAAATGGCGCCCTGCAACGACCCCGACCGATGAGCTGATCGTCACTGCGATGTGCGTGGGGGTCGGCACCGCATTTGCGCTCTCGGTCCTGAACCGCCTGTTCAGGCTGAAGCTGCTGTCGCGGATGGCCGAGCGCGTCACCTTCGTGCTCATTCCGCCGCTGGCGCTCATCTTCCTGGTTCTCGGAACGATCTTCCTCGGCGTGGCGACGCCGACCGAAGGCGGCGCCATGGGCTCGGTCGGCGCGCTGGCAATGGCGATCTCTCGACGCCGCCTGAGCATGCGCCTGCTCCGCCAGGCCCTCGACACGACGACGAAGCTGTCGTCGTTCGTGCTGATGATTCTGGTCGGCTCGACGACCTTCAGCCTCTCCTTCCAAGCCGTCGATGGTGCAGTCTGGGTCGAGCACCTTCTGACGGGGCTGCCCGGTGGCCAGCTCGGGTTCCTGATCGTCGTCAATCTCCTGATCTTCTTTCTCGCGTTCTTTCTCGACTTCTTCGAGCTGGCCTTCATCATCGTGCCGCTCGTCGGCCCGGTGGCCGCCAAGCTCGGCATCGACCTCACCTGGTTCGGCGTGCTGCTCGCGATCAACATGCAGACCTCGTTCATGCACCCGCCGTTCGGGTTCGCACTGTTCTACCTGCGCAGCGTTGCGCCCGTCACCGACTACGACGACAAGGTCACCGGCAAGCGGATCCGGAAGGTGACGACCGGCGACATCTACCGCGGCGCCATTCCTTTCGTGGTGATCCAGGTGGTGATGGTGGCGATCGTCATCTTCTTCCCGGGCATCGTCACGGGCAATCTCGACAAGCCGGTGGCCATCGACGTCGACAAGGCCTTCCAGGAAATGCGCAAGGACTCGCGCGAGGATTCGACCAATCCCTACGTCAATCCGCCGTCGGGAGCAGAAGCCCCGGCCTCCGCCGCGGCGCCTTCAAGCGACGCGAACGTCGACCCGATGCAGGCGTTGATCGAATCCATGAAGCGCAACCCGAGCCCGAAAAAACCTTGAAGGGGTCCGATCTGCCGCCGGCGATCGACGCATAAAAAAGCCCCGCGTCGGCGGGGCTTTTGCTTCGGCTTCTGCCGAAGTGATCAGAGCTTTTGTGCCTGCATGAAGTCGTCGAAGCCGGCTTCGGTAAAGCGGAACCAGAGGTTGCTGTCGCGGCGGAAGTTCGAGTAATCCTCGTAGATCTTCTTCCACGGCGCGTTCGTGCTGCCCATTTCGCTATACAGGGCCATGGCCTCCTTGAAGGCCGCGTCCATCATGTCCTTCGGGAAGCGGAACAGCTTGGCACCGTTGCCGACCAGCGTTTTGAGTGCAGCCGGGTTGCGGGCGTCGTACTTGGCCTGCATGTCGACATGGGCGTGCGAGGCAGCCGCCTCGACGATCGCCTTGTATTCCGACGACAGGCCTTCGAAGGCCTTCGTGTTGATGAAGAAGTCGAGCTGCGGGCCGCCTTCCCACCAGCCCGGATAGGCGTAGAAGGGGGCAACCTTGTAGAGGCCGAGCTTCAGGTCATCGTAGGGGCCGACCCACTCCGCAGCGTCGATCGTGCCCTTCTCGAGTGCCTGGTAAATCTCGCCGCCCGGGATGTTCTGCGGTACGCCGCCGATGCGCTCGATGACCTTGCCACCGAAGCCGCCGATGCGGAACTTGAGGCCTTTCATGTCGGCGATCGACTTGACCTCCTTGCGGAAGAAGCCGCCCATCTGGGCGCCGGTGTTGCCGCCCGGGAGGTTGTAGATGTTGTACTTGGCGTAGAACTCCCGCATCAGCTTCAGACCGTTGCCCTCGTACATCCAGGCTGTCATCTGGCGCGAGTTGAGGCCGAACGGGATGGCGCAGCCGAGCGCAAATACCGGGTCTTTTCCGAAGAAGTAGTACGGCGCCGTATGCGCCATCTCGATGGTGGCGTTCTGCACGCCATCGACCACCCCGAAGGCAGGCATCAACTCGCCGGCGGCATGCGTGGTGATCTGGAACTTGCCGCCGGTCATGTCGCTGACCTTCTTGGCGAATACCTCGGCGGCGCCGAAGATCGTGTCGAGCGACTTCGGAAAGCTCGATGCGAGCCGCCATCGGATGCTGGCCTGGGCGTTGACGATGGCTGGCGCGGCGCCGGCTGCAATGACACCGGCCAGACCGGTCGTGCGGATGAATGATCGACGCTGCATGGTGAGTGTTCCTGTCGCCGCCCGGGAATCGGACCGGCCGAATTCTAGGAACGGCGGCATACCGGCTTACCGGGATTTACCCCCCTCGCGTAATCACGAACCGGCGATCTGCATGCGTTCGACAAGCACCGAGCCGATCGTCTTGCTGCCCGACGTGTAGGCGTCGGCACCGACGGCGACGAGCGTCTTCAGCATGTCGCGCAGATTGCCCGCGATGGTGATCTCGTGCACCGGATAGACGATCCTGCCGGCCTCGACCCAAAAGCCCGCGGCACCGCGCGAATAGTCACCAGTGACGTAGTTCACGCCCTGCCCCATCAGTTCGACGACAAAGAGACCGCGGCCGAGCTTGCGAAGCATGGCCGGCAGGTCGTCGCCCGCCTCCGTGCGGCGCGACGTCAGGGCGAGATTGTGGGAACCACCGGCATGGCCGGTCGTGCGCATGCCGAGCTTGCGCGCCGAATACGTCGACAGGAAGTAGCTGCTGACGACGCCAGCCTCGACCACGGTCGCAGCTCGCGTCGTCACGCCTTCGTCGTCGAAGGGGGCGCTGCCCTTGCCGCGCAGCTCGTGCGGATTTTCCTTGATGTCGACGTGATCCGGAAGCACGCGCGTGCCGAGGCTGTCGAGCAGGAAAGATGATTTTCGATATAGCGCGCCGCCGCTCGTGGCCTGCACATAGGCGCCAAGCAGCCCGGCCGCCAGCGACGACTCGAAGAGCACCGGCACCTGGCACGTCCTGATCTTGCGCGAGCCGAGGCGCGACAGCGCGCGCTCCGCCGCATAGCGGCCGATGACCTCGGGCGCGGCCAGCTCGTCGGCGGAGCGCATCGACGAATACCAGGCATCGCGCTGCATGTCGTCGCCGTTCTTGCCGGGCAGCGATGCGATCGGCGCAACCGACAGTGAATGCCGCGAGCTCGCATAGCCGGCACTGAAGCCGCGCGAGTTGGCGGACCAGAAATGCGATTGCTGCGCCGAGACGCCGGCACCCTCGGAATTGGTGATGCGGCGGTCGACCTCGAGCGCCGCGGCTTCGCAGCGCGTCGCGATCTCGATCGCGCCCTCGGCGTCGATTGCCCAGGGATGAAACAGGTCGAGTTCGCGCTGGGCAGCGCTGCCGATGGCGAGGTCTTCGGCGTCGGGCAGGCCGGAGGCCGGGTCCTCGGCGGTGAAACGGGCGATGTCGTGGGCGGCACGCACGGTCTGCTCGATCGCCGCTGGCGAGAAGTCGGACGAGCTCGCGTTGCCGCGTCGCTGGCCGACATAGACGGTGATGCTGATCGACTTGTCGCGGTTGCGCTCGACGTTCTCGGTCTCGCCCTTGCGCACCGATACCGACAGGCCGACGCCTTCGGAAACCTCGGCGACGGCGTCGGTGGCGCCAAGTTTTCTGGCCGTGGCCAGGGCCGAATCGACGAGCTCCTGGAAGCGGCCTGCCGAGTAGGCGAAGCCGGTCGGCGACGGCGAAGAGGCAGTGGCAGCGCGGGGACGGGAGGGCATCGAACTATGATACCGGCCGCCTTCTCCAAGGCCGACCGTCCTCGGGTCGCCACAGCTTTTCGACATACCCATTCCATGCCAAGGCGCCACCCCATCCCGGCTCTTTCGCTCGACGAGTCTGCGGTCGCGATGAACGCCGAAACCGCTCGCATGCTGCGGCCGAGCAAGACGCGGCTGAAGCAGCAGTCGCACGACCTGCAGCTGCTCGGCATTGCGTTGCTCGACTTCTCCGACGATCGGCTCGCCTCGCTCGCGCTCTCGGAGCCACTGGTCGACGCCATCCGCGCCGGTCGCCGGATGAAGGCGCACGAAGCGCGGCGGCGACAGCTGCAACTGATCGGCAAGCTGATGCACGGCGCCGATGTCGATCCGATTCGAGAGGCCGTCGCGCAGGCGCAGCTCGGCCATGCACGCGATTCGCTGGCTCTGCACCGCAGCGAGCGCTGGCGCGCCGAGCTGATCGCCGACGACGAGGCCACCACCCGCTTCGCCACGGCCCACGCCGGCGCCGATCTGCAGCAACTGCGCGCAATCGTCCGCAACGCCCGCAAGGACGCCGCCCGTGTGCCCGAGGAGCGCAGCGGTCGCGCCTATCGCGAGCTGTTCCAGTTCATCCGCGAGCACGAAGAGCGTGGTTGACGAGGCCACACCGCGCGACGCCGTCCGCATCGGGCTCGTCTCGGTGAGCGACCGTGCGTCCGCCGGCGTCTACCAAGACCAGGGCATCCCGGCCCTGCGCGACTGGCTGGGCCGGGCGCTGCTGAATCCGATCGAATGGGAGACACGCCTGATCGCCGACGACGAGGCCACGATCTCGGCCGCCCTGCGCGAGCTCGTCGACGACTTTCATTGCGATCTGGTGCTCACGACGGGTGGGACCGGACCGGCGCCGCGCGACGTCACCCCCGAAGCGACACTTGCGATCGCGACTCGCGAGATGCCCGGCTTCGGCGAGCAAATGCGTCGCATCGGACTGGCGTTCGTGCCGACCGCCATCCTTTCGCGGCAGGTCGCGGTGATCCGGGGCAAAGCCCTGGTGATGAACCTGCCGGGGCAGCCGAAGTCGATCGCTGAAACGCTCGAGGGCCTGCCGAACGGCACGCCCGCCGTGCCCGGCATCTTCGCTGCAGTGCCCTATTGCATCGACCTCATCGGCGGCCCGTATCTCGAAACCGACGAGGCCTTGTGCAAGGCATTCCGGCCGAAATCGGCAAGGCGCGGCCCGCCTTGGACATGACCACTACTTGACGAGGCGGTTCAGCCCCTCGGCATCGAAGTTCTCGGTGGTCTGTGCCCCGCCGGGCACGCAGTCCGGAGTGGGCAATTCGCGCGTGCGGCCGGACAGCTTCTCGATCGATTGCCACAGCAGCGTGATCTGGTGCTCGTGGCCCGACGCGTTGTCGATCAGGCCCTTCATCGCCTGCGACACCGGGTCGTCGCCCTGCGTCAGGCCATAGGCCGAAAACCCCATCTTCGCCGCCGTCTCTTCGCGCACCGCGTCGGCCTGAGCCTGGATGATGCGAGCCGGGTTGCCGACGGCTGTCGCGCCCGGGGGCACCGGCTTCAACACCACCGCGTTCGAGCCGACGCGGGCGTTGTCGCCGACCGTGAAGCCACCGAGCACTTGCGAGTTGGCGCCGACGATGACGCCGCGGCCGAGCGTCGGGTGGCGCTTCGCGCCCTTGGCCAGCGACGTCCCGCCGAGAGTCACGCCCTGATAGATGGTGCAGTCGTCGCCGACTTCTGCGGTCTCGCCGATCACGACGCCCATGCCGTGGTCGATGAAGACGCGCCGGCCGATGGTGGCGCCGGGGTGGATCTCGATGCCGGTGAAGAACCGCGCCAGCTGCGAGATCCAGCGCGAGAGCCAGTGGAAGCCGCGCCGTCTCCACCAGGCAGCGTGCCGGTGAAAGGCGATCGCATGGACACCCGGATAGCAGGTCAGGACTTCCCAGCCCGAGCGCGCCGCGGGGTCGCGCTCGAGGATGCAGGCGATGTCTTCGCGCAGGCGATTGAACATCGTTTCAGTTTAGCGGCGATGCTTCTGCACTGCTCGCGCGACGCCCCGCAGGATGTGGACCTCCTCTTGACTCAGCGTGCTGCGATTGACCAACCGGTGCAACCGGGCCATCAGCTTCTTGGGGGCGGTCGGATCGAGAAAGCCGATGACCTCGAGCATCTGCCGCCAGTGCTCGAGGAGACCGCGAACCGCGACGGCGTCGGCCAGGTGCGATGCGGTCTGGCGCG
>JBDTCA010000149.1:0-4086 GCA_039923815.1 Caldimonas sp.
ACGGCTTGCGCACGAGCCGCCGGCAGGCGGTCGTAGAAGCCGCGTGCCAGCGGACAGGCGTCGCCGTTGCACGCCTTGCCGGGGTGCTCGCAACTCTTCTCGCGCGCCACCAGCTCGATCACCCGCAACGGCAGCGCCGGCCGGGCCGCCCTCAGCGTGGCGAGGGCCTCGCTGGCCAGCCGCTGGCCCGACCCCTTGGCCGTCAGGTAGAAGACCTTGTCGATGCCTTCGCCGGCGCACGCCTTGAGCATCGGATAGAGCGTCGCCATCGTCTTGCCGATGCCGGTCGGCGCCTGGGCCAGCAGGTCGCGGCCGAGGCGCGCGGCGCGAAAGACGTTCTCCGCGAGGCGGCGCTGCCCGGCGCGAAAGCTCGCATAGGGAAACGCAAGGTCCGAGAGCGCCGCATCGCGATGCTGCCGGTGCGCGACCTCCTGCATGGCCCACGCCAGGAACGAGTCGCAGAGGCCGGCGAAGAAGCGCTCGAGCTCGTCGGCACCGAGCTGCTCGGTCAGGGCGGTTTCTTCCTGTCGGCCGATCTCGAAGTAGACGAGCGACACCTTCAGTTCGCGCAGCCCATGCTGGCGGCAGAGCAGGGCGCCATAGACCTTGGCCTGGGCCCAGTGCAGAGCCCTCTGGTTGGCCGGCATGCGCTCGAGCTGTCCGCGGTAGGTCTTGACCTCCTCGAGAAGGCCCGCGCTCGCGTCGAAACCGTCGGCGCGGCCGCGAACGCGCAACGGGCCGTGGTCGCCGCTGACCTGGACTTCACTGCGATGCGTCGAGCCGCGGCGCGCCGCCACCGTCTGGTGCCCGGCGATGCCTTCCTGGGCCGACGGCGAAGGCGTGAAGCGGTGGTCGAGGTCGCCCGTCTTGGCAGCGAACTCGCAGAGCTCGCGGACGGCGACGGTGTAGGCCGGGGCACTGTGCATGCGTACAGTGTAAGAAACGACCCGAGCCGCGCCCGGGATCAGGCTGGCGGGAGCCCGACGGCAACGGCGTCAGCCCGCTCCCGGGTGCGCCGCGATCGCCCTGTCGTAGGCCGCCACATAGCCGGCGGCGCCTCGCGACCAGCCGAACTGGCGGCTCATCCCGCGCTGCTGCAACTGGCGCCACCGCGGCCGGTCGGCGAAGGCCCGCACGGCGCGCTCGATGGCATCGCTCAACGCCGCCGACGTCGGCTCGGTCATGACGAAGCCGGTGCCGTCCGGCGACGCGTCGGCATCGGTGACGGTGTCGGCGAGGCCGCCGGTGGCATGCACGATCGGTGGCGTGCCGTAGACGAGGCTGTACATCTGGTTGAGCCCGCACGGCTCGAAGCGCGAGGGCATCAGGAAGCAGTCGGCACCGGCCTCGACGAGGTGGGCGAGCGCTTCGTCGAAGCCGATCTGCACGGCGACGCGACCGGGCCAGCGCTGCGCGGCCTCGCGCAGGCGCTGTTCGAGCGCCGCCTCGCCGCTGCCGAGGACGACGAGCTGGCCGCCGAGATCGAGCAGCCGCTCCAGCGACTCGAGCACCAGGTCGACGCCTTTTTGCGACGTCAACCGGCTGACCATGCCGAACAGGATGCCGCGACCCGCGGCCAGCCCCATGCGCTTCTTCAAGGCCTCGCCGTTGCGCGCCTTGGCCGTCCATTCGCCACTCGAATAGCGCGACGCGATCAGCTTGTCGGTGGCCGGATTCCACTCTCGCGTGTCGATGCCGTTGAGGAGGCCGACGAGCACGTTCGAGCGCAGCTGCAGCATGCCTTCGAGGCCGCAGCCGAACTCCGGCGTCTGGATCTCGCGTGCATATGTCGGGCTCACCGTGGTGACGACGCCGGCATGGCGCAGCGCCGCCTTCATCATCGAGATGCGGTCCCAGTGCAGGATGCCGTCGACCGTCAGCCACGCTGCGGGGATGCCGAGGTGCGGTGCCAGCGCGGCGTCGAAGTTGCCCTGGAACGCCAGGTTGTGGATCGTGAAGACGCTGGCCGCGCGCGCCTCGGGCCACAGCGAGAGATAGGCCGGCGCCAGACCGGTCGGCCAGTCGTTGGCATGGAGGATGTCGGCCGCCCACGGCGACCACGGCCCGGCCGGCGCGCATAGCTGGGCGGCGACGTGGCTCAGGAAGGCGAAGCGAAAGGCGTTGTCGGCATGGTCGTGGCCGGCGGTGTCGACATACGGGCCACCGGCGCGGTCGTAGAGCTCCGGGCAGTCGAGGACCCACAGCGGAAAACCTTCGAGGTCGAGCCGGTGCAGGTTGGCGCCAGGCCACGATTCATGCGGCTCGATGCGGACGCTGTCAGCGGCATGCGAGATGAGCGGCCGCAGTGCCGCATAGGCCGGCAGCAGCACGCGAACGTCGTGGCCGAGGCCGATCAACGCGCGGGGCAGTGCCGAGCTGACATCGCCCAGCCCGCCGCTCTTGACCCACGGTGAGCACTCCGTGGACACGAAGAGGATCTTCAGGCGCGAGGCGCCGGGCGGGTCACGGCTCACGGCGAGCGGGCGGGCCGGAGCAGGAAGGCGGCCACCGGCAAGGTCGCGAAGATTTCGGCCAACGGCACCGCGCCGTCGGTGACGGTCACGGTCGAGCCGGTCAGCACGTTGTCGAGGCGGGCACCGTCGAGGTGGGGCAACTCGAGCGCGGTGTCGCCCCACGCCGCAGCAACGGGCACGACGAGCCGGCGCGACGCCAGCCGCGCGAACAGCCGGCCGGCGACGACGACGAGCGTGTCGGCACCTTCGCTGCGCGTGAAGGCGACGACGTGCGCTGCGGCGCTGCCGCGCACGGCCAGCGGCTTGTAGTCGCCGCGGCTGAACAGCCGCGGCATGTCCGCGCGTGCGCGCAGCAGCCGCTGGATCAGCCACAGCTTGGCCCGGCCGTCTGTGGGCGACGCGGCCAGCCGGGCGACACGGGAGCCGAGATCGCTGTCCTGCCAACCGTCCATCTCGGCCAGCAGGGCGGCTCGCATGGCGTAGTCGACGGCGCGCCGGTTGTCGGGATCGACGAGGCTGAAGTCGAGCAGCTCGTTGCCCTGGTACAGGTCGGGAACCCCGGGCACCGTGTACTTGAGCAGGGCCATCGAGAGGCTGTTCAGCGCACCGAACCAGGACAGCTCGGTGGCCAGTGCCTGCACGTCGCTCAGCAGCGGGTTGGGGCGCACGCGGGCCAGGGCGCTCTGCACGAAGGCGTCGAGGGCGGCTTCGTAGGCTTCGTCGGGCTGGGTCCAGCTCGAGCGCTGCTTGCCCTCGCGCACCGCCTTCAGCAGGTAGGCGCCGATGCGATCGCGGTAGGCGGGCAGGCCATCGTCGTCGAGGCCACCGATGGGCAGGGTGCCGAGCACGGTCTGGTAGAAAAGGTATTCGTCGGCGGGGGCCGGCGCGGCGCTGCTTTCACCGCGGCCGCTCGACGACAGCTTTTGCCAGCGGTCGAGCGACTCGCTCCAGGCCTCGGGCATCTCCGAGAGCACGTCGAGTCGGCAGCGGACGTCTTCCGAGCGCTTGTTGTCGTGCGTCGACGTGGCGATGATGGTGTCGGGCCAGGTCGCCTGGCGGTCGGCGTTGGCGGCGTGGAAGGCGCGCGTCGAGATGCCGAAGGTGTCCGGGTCGCCGCCGACCTCGTTGAGCGCCACCAGCCGGTGGTACTGGTAGAAGGCGGTGTCCTCGACGCCCTTGGCCGCCACCGGCGAGCTGAACTGCTGGAAGCGCAGCGCGAAGCGGCGCACCGCATCGGCCTGCTCGGGCGATGCATTCGCGCCCGGCTCGTTGCGCATGCAGGCCTTGGTGAAGTCGAAGATCGACAGGTCGGCAAGGCGGCTGCGCTGGCGCGCGTGGGCCACGGCCCAGTCGATGTACCGATCGTCCTGCGTCGATGGCGTGTCGACCACGTAGGTGCGGTAGACCGGCAGGCAGGCGGTAATCTCGGCCAGCGTCGAGCGCAGGCTGTTGAAGGTGTAGTCGCGGCTCTGCCGCCGGCCCTTGGCGATGCGCAGCAGGGCGGTGGCGAGGACCGTGAGCTCCGACGCCAGGGCGCTGCCGGCGACGGCGCGCTTGCCGGCATACGCGAGCTCGGCGAAGCGGGTGTCGGCCGGCGCGAAGCGGGCCCAGA
>JBDTCA010000150.1:0-3943 GCA_039923815.1 Caldimonas sp.
TGGCGCTTCGACGCCAGCTTCCAGGGACCGCTCGGCACCGACCCGCGCGACACCGCCGCCTTCGAGCTGCACCTGCTGCCGCAGTACCTGCCGAACGCCGACACGCCGCGCTGACCGGGCGCGTCGATTCACCGCTGCGCCGCCTGGCGCAGCGTCGCAGGCCGGGCACGGCCGGTGCTACCCTCGCCGCAAATGCGACTCGACGAAGACCACCTCGCCGTGCAGGACGCCGTGCGCGGCTACGTCCGGGATCGCATCGCGCCCCATGCCGCACGCTGGGACAAGGAGGCGCACTTCCCGAAAGAAGAGCTGCACGGCCTGGCCGCACTCGGCTGCTACGGCGTTGCCGTGCCCGTGGAATACGACGGTGCCGGTCTCGACTACCTCGCGCTCGCCGTCATCCTCGAGGAGATCGCCGCCGGCGACGGCGCCACCTCGACGATCGTGAGCGTCAACAACTGCCCGGTCTGCTCGATCCTGATGTCGTGGGCGAACGACGCACAGAAGGAACGGTGGCTGAGGCCGCTCGCCCGCGGCGAGATGCTCGGCGCCTTCTGCCTCACCGAGCCCCATGCCGGCTCGCAGGCCGACGGGCTGAAGACCACGGCACGTCGTGAGGGTGATTCCTACGTCATCGACGGCGTCAAGCAGTTCATCACCAGCGGCAGCAACGGCGACGTCGCCATCGTCATGGCCGTCACCGACAAGGTCGCCGGCAAGCGTGGCATCAGCGCCTTCATCGTGCCGACGAAGACGCCCGGCTACACCGTCGCGCGGCTGGAGGACAAGGCTGGCCAGCACGCCAGCGACACCGCGCAGATCGTCTTCGAAGGCTGCCGCGTGCCCGCCGCCAACCTGCTGGGCGACGAAGGGCAGGGCCTGAAGATCGCGCTCTCGGGGCTGGAAGGCGGCCGCATCGGCATCGGCGCCCAGTCGATCGGCATGGCGCGCGCCGCCTTCGAGGCCGCGCTCGGCTACGCGAAGGAGCGGGTCGCCTTCGGCAAGCCGATCTTCGAGCACCAGGCCGTGCAGTTCCGCCTCGCCGACATGGCGACGCAGATCGAGGCCGCACGCCAGCTCGTCCACCACGCGGCCGCCTTGAAAGACGCCGGCCTGCCGTGCCTGAAGGAAGCCGCGATGGGCAAGCTGTTCGCGAGCGAGATGGCCGAGCGCGTCTGCAGCAGCGCGATGCAGGTCTTCGGTGGCTATGGTTATGTGAGCGACTTCCCGGTCGAGCGCATCTGGCGCGACGTGCGCGTGTGCCAGATCTACGAAGGCACCAGCGACGTCCAGAAGATCCTCATCGGCCGGGCGCTCGCCTGAGCCGACTGCCGAAATAGATGGCGATGGCGATGGCAATGACGATGGACGAGCAGCGAGCCCGGGAGGCGACGCTTCTCGAGGCGTTCGAGACAGCGCAGCCGGCGAGCCCGAGCTGGAGCGAAGACGACCGCGCCTGGGCCGATCGCGTCGCACTCGAAGCGGCCGCGCCGGGATCGGCGCCGGCGGCATTCGTGTCGACCCGTGCCGGCCATGCGATGCAGCGGCTCGGCAGCCGCGAGCCGACGATCGCAGGCGCGGCGATGCGGCCGGCGTGGCGCGCCGGCGGCGTGGCGTTGATCGCGCTCGGCGCCTTCGTGCTCGGTGTCGTCGGCGACGCCATCGGCAGCGGCCAGCGCATCAACCTGCTGGCGCCGCCGCACTGGGGGGTGCTGCTCTGGAACGCCGTCGTCTACGTGCTGCTGATCGTGCTGCCGCTGCTGCGGCTGGCGCGGCGCACGCCGACGCGGCGCGGCCGGTGGGTCGCCGCCGTCGACGCGCTGCTGCGGGTGCGCCAGCGCCTGCCACGGCTGTCGGCGGGCGGCAGCGCCGCCGCCATCCACCGCTTCGCATCACTCTGGACCGCCCGCAGCCGGCGCCTGACGACGCTGCGCGGCGAAGCGGCGCTGCACATTGCCGCCGCGGCACTGGCGCTCGGCCTCATCACCGGCCTCTACGCGCGCGGCCTCGTCCTCGACTACCGCGTCGGCTGGGAGAGCACGCTGCTCGGCGCCGACAGTGCCCACGCGATCGTCGCCACCCTGCTTGCGCCGGCCTCGGCGCTGTCGGGCATCGCGGTGCCCGACGCGGCCGCCTTCGCCTCGCTGCAGACCGCGCACGGCGACGGCGGCGTCGGTGCACCGGCAGCGTCGTGGATCCATCTCGTCGCTCTCACGCTGGCACTCTTCGTGGTGCTGCCACGGGTCGTGCTCGCACTCATCTGCGCCGCTGCGGCGAGCTGGCGCTCGCGCCGCTTCACGTTGCCGCTCGCCGAGCCTTACTACCAGCGGCTGGCGCGTCTCGGCGGTGGCACCGCGGCGCGCGTCGTCGTCTTCCCGTTCGCGGCGACGCCGACGCCGCAGGCCACGCTCGGCCTGCGCACGCTGCTGTCCGCCTCGCTCGGCGCCCGCACCGAGATGCGGGTCGCGCCGCTGGTGCCGTTCGGCCAGGAAGACGATGCGGCTGCCGCGTCGATGGCGGCCGACACCACGCATGCCGTCGCGCTCTTCGATCTCGGCGCCACGCCCGAGGCCGAACACCAGAGCCGTTTCCTGCGCACGCTGGCGGCGGCATTGCCGCCCGGCGCCGTGCTGGCGGTGCTGGTCGACGCGACCGCCTTCAGCCGCCGGTTCGCCGGCCTCGACAGCCGGCTTGCCGAGCGCCGCGAGACCTGGCGCGTCTGGGGTGACGGCGCCGGCGTCGCGCCGTTGGTCGTCGATCTCGAAGCCGCCGACGTCGCCGAGGCTCAGGCGCAGGTTCAGGCTGCATTCACCCGGCCGCAAGCCGCGGCCGCAGCGTGACCGCGACCTCGCCGACGGCAGCGACCGACGCGTCGCCACGGGGCACGGCGGGCGACATCTCGCTCAGCCTCGTCTCGCACACCAACGCCGGCAAGACGACGCTCGCCCGCACGCTGCTCGGCCGCGACATCGGCGAGGTGCGCGACGCGCCGCACGTGACCGAGTTCGCCGACGCGCACACGCTGGTCGACACCCCGGCCGGGGATCGCCTGCGGCTCTGGGATACCCCCGGCTTCGGCGACAGCGTGCGGCTCGTCAAGCGGCTGCGCCAGTCGGAGCAGCCGCTGATGCGCTTCGTGAGCGAGGCCTGGGACCGCTGGCGCGACCGGCCGTTCTGGGCCAGCCAGCAGGCGGTGAAGAACGTGCGTGACGAGGCCGACGTGCTGCTCTATCTCGTCAACGCCTCCGAATCGATCGACGCGGCCGGCTACGTCGCACCCGAGATGGAACTGCTGGGCTGGATCGGCAAGCCGGTGGTGGTGCTGCTGAACCAGCTCGGCGCACCGCGCGAGGCCTCGGTCGAGGCGGCCGAGATCGGGCGCTGGCGCGCCAGCCTGTCGGCCTGGCCGCAGGTGAAGGCCGTCCTGCCGCTCGACGCCTTCGCGCGCTGCTGGATCCAGGAACTGGCCTTGTTCTCGGCCATCGAAGCGGCGCTCCCCGAAGGCCAGCGCCCGCGCATGGCGCGCCTGGGCGCGGCCTGGCGCGAGCGCCGGCTGGCGACCTTCGACGCCTCGGTGCGCGCACTCGCCGCCAGCGTCGCCCGCATCGCGGTCATGAGCGAGCCGCTGCCCGAAGGCGGCGGCCTGCGTGCCCGCCTGCGCCAGGCCGGCGCCGCGCTCGGCATGGGCAAGGCCGAACCCGGGCCGGCCGCCGAGGCCCAGCGGGCGCTCGCCGCGCGCCTCGACGACGAGCTGCACGCCAGCACGCGCGAACTGCTGTCGCTGCACGGCCTGGGCGGCAACGCCGAGGGCGAGATCCGCGAGCGCCTCGCCGCCGGCTACGACCTGCGCCTGCGCCTCGACGAGACGCACGCGGCGATGTGGGGCGGCGCCGTGACCGGCGCGCTCGTCGGCCTCAAGGCCGACGTGCTGAGCGGCGGTCTC
>JBDTCA010000151.1:0-2886 GCA_039923815.1 Caldimonas sp.
GGGCGCTCTCGAGGGCACGGCTGGCGCTGCTGGCCGCGACGCGCCAGGTCATCGCCAACGCGCTGGCGGTCCTCGGCGTCAGTGCGCCACAACGAATGACGAGAGAGGCCGAAACGGCATGAGCAGCACGCATCCTTCGCCCGCCCGGCAACGTGGCGGTTTCCTGATCGGCCTGGTCGTCGGCCTCCTCATCGGCCTGTCGGTGGCGCTCGGTGTCGCCCTCTACGTGACCAAGGCACCCAACCCGTTCGTCAACAAGGTGCCGGCACGGCCGCCGAGCCAGGACGCGGCCGAGATCGAGAAGAACCGCAACTGGGATCCGAACAGCGCCCTGGCCGGCCGCAACCCGGCACCGACCGGCTCGAGGTCGCCGACGGCCGCTTCGACCGCGGCCAGCGACGCAGCGGGCGTGTTCGCTCGTCCCAGCCTGACGCCGCCGACGGTGATCGATCCGGTGCTGCCCGGTGCCGCCAGCGCACCGCGTGCGCGCGCCGCCGCACCGGCAGCGAGCGCCGCGACGCTGGCGCCGGCGGCTCGCGCGTCGCAGGCCGGGGCGGTCGGCTCCGGCGGTCCGTTCTCCTACTTCGTGCAGGCCGGCGCCTATTCCCGCAGCGAAGACGCCGAGCAGCAGCGTGCGAAGCTCGCGATGATGGGCTTCGAGAGCCGGCTCACGGAGCGCGAGCAAGGCGGCCGCATGGTCTACCGGGTGCGTGTCGGACCCTTCGACCGCCGTGACGACGCCGAGGCCACGAAGGAAAAACTGGGCGGGTCGGGCGTGGACTCCGCGCTGGTGGCAGTGCAAAAGTAGACGCGAGCGAGCATCGCATGCCGATCTGATTGCGCGCAGGGCGACCGCCGTCGCATAGAATTTGCAGCAAGATTCATGCCGCTTCCGCTCTGACTGAGGCGAACTTCTGCCACCACCGCCTTCCGTGTCCAGCCGCCTCCCCGCCCGTCTCGCGGCCGCCTCTGTCGCCGTCGCCCTGCTCGCCCTCGCCGCGCAGCCGGCGGTGGCCGAGAAGGCGGACCGCTTCAAGCCGATCAACATCGAAGCCGACCTGCCGAGCCGGATCGACCTGTTGAACCAGTTCACCGTCTGGAACGGCAACGTCGTCGTCACCAAGGGCACGATGGTCATCCGCGCCAGCCGGATCGAGGTGCGCGAGTCTGCCGACGGGTATCACAAGGCAGTGGCGTTCGGCACGCCGAGCCAGCACGCCACCTTCCGGCAGAAGCGCGACGTCCCCGACGAGTACATCGTCGGCGATGCCGAGCGCCTCGAGTACGACGGCAAGTCCGACACCGTTCGCTTCGTGGGCAATGCGTCGGTGCGGCGCCTGCGCGGCACCGAGACCAGCGACGAGATCTCCGGCAACCTGGTGACCTACGACAGCACGACCGAGGTCTTCAACGTGACCGGCGGTGCGCCAGCCACCGCGGCCAACCCGGGTGGCCGCGTCCGCGCCACGCTGACGCCGAAGGAAGGCAGCGCTGCGGCCGCCGAGGTCGCGCGCGCGTCGAGCGCCGCGGCGAGCACCGCGTCGAGCACGCCGGCGGCCGGGTTGCGCACGGCACCGTCGCTGACCGTCAAGCCGTGACGGCGGTCGCCGCCGCCGTCGACAGGCCTGCCGGCGCACATCGCCTCGAGGCTCACGGCCTGCGCAAGTCGTACGGCTCGCGAACGGTGGTGGACGGCGTTCGGCTGGCGGTCGGCAGCGGCGAGGTCGTCGGCCTCCTCGGCCCGAACGGCGCCGGCAAGACGACCAGCTTCTACATGATCGTCGGCCTGGTGCGCGCCGACGGCGGCCAGATCACGATCGAAGGCCGACGTGTCGAGCGGATGCCGATCCATCAGCGCTCGCGTCTCGGCCTCTCCTACCTTCCGCAGGAGCCGTCGATCTTTCGCCGCCTCAACGTCGAGGACAACATCCGCGCCGTGCTCGAGCTCCAGGTGGGCGCCGACGGCAAGTCGCTGAAGAAGGCCGTCATCGACGAGAAGCTCGAAGGCCTGCTGCGCGACCTCTCCATCGAGAAGCTGCGCCTTTCGCCGGCGCCGGCGCTGTCGGGCGGCGAACGGCGCCGCGTCGAGATCGCGCGCGCCCTCGCGACGCAGCCGCGCTTCATCCTGCTCGACGAGCCCTTCGCCGGCATCGACCCGATCGCGGTGATCGAGATCCAGCGAATCATCGGCTTTCTGAAGAGCCGCGGCATCGGCGTGCTGATCACCGACCACAACGTGCGCGAGACGCTCGGCATCTGCGACCGCGCCTACATCATCAGCGACGGTCGCGTGCTCGCCGAAGGCACGCCGGCCGAGATCGTCGACAACGCCGACGTCCGCAAGGTCTACCTTGGAGAGAACTTCCGCATGTAGCGGAACACTCCGAATGAAGCAGACGCTGCAAGTCCGTCTCAGTCAGCACCTGGCGCTGACGCCGCAGCTGCAGCAGTCGATCCGGCTCCTGCAGCTGTCGACGTTCGAGCTGCACCAGGAAGTCGAGCAGATGCTCGAGCAGAACCCCTTCCTCGAGGCCGAGGAGGAGTCGGCGCCGGCTTTCGAGCCGCTGACCGAACGCCTCTCGAGCGCCGAGCGGGCCGGTGAACGCGAGAGCGAACGCGCCGCCGAGACCGGCTCCGACAGCGCCGGCGACGGCGGTGGCGACGACGTCGCCGCGATCGACGGCGCTGCCGACTTCGGCGGCACCGAGCGCGAGGACTTCGACGGCATTCGCGAGACGCCCGGCAAGACGCGCACCCAGAACGACGGCGACGAGTTCGACGGCGGCGACCGCGACACCGTGTCCCAGAGCCTGCAGGATCACCTGCGCGGCCAGCTTCGCGGCATGCGCCTGGCGCCGGCCGATGCCGCCGCCGTGCTCGTGTTGA
>JBDTCA010000152.1:0-3053 GCA_039923815.1 Caldimonas sp.
CCCAGCAGGATGTTGTACGACAGGCAGGCCACGATCGCGATGCCGATCTGCGAGAGGATGGAGCGGTCGAGATTGCTCGTGAAGACGAGCGGCGCCACCAACATCACCAGTGTGAAGAGTCCCCAGATGACGACGCGCGCAGTCAGCGGCGAGCGCGCCTGCACGGCTTGGCGAGCGACGGCGATCGGAGGGGACGCGTTCACGTCAGCCTTCTCGCGTCCCGAGCAGGCCCTTGGGCCGGAAAATCAGGATCAGCACGAGAAAGAGATAGGGCAGGATCGGCGCCACTTGAGAGATCGGCATCTTCAACAGCGTTCCCGATTCACCACCCGGCGCCAGGCCGACCACCTTCACAAGATCGAGCAGGGAATAGTCGAGAGCGACCGCAAAGGTCTGGATGATGCCGATCAGCAGCGACGCCACGAAGGCGCCCGCGAGCGAGCCCATGCCACCGACGACAACCACCACGAAGATGATCGAGCCGACGGTGGCCGCCATTGCCGGCTCCGTCACGAACGTGACGCCGCCGATCACGCCGGCCAGGCCAGCCAGAGCCGCCCCGGCGCCGAACACCAGCATGAACACACGCGGCACGTTGTGACCGAGCGACTCGACCATCTCCGGGTGCGTGAGCGCGCTCTGGATGACGAGGCCGACGCGCGTGCGGGTGAGCAGCACCCAGAGCGAGACCAGCATCGCCAGCGCCACCAGCATCATGAAACCGCGCGTGGCCGGGAACGGCGAGCAGACGACTCGCACCGCCGCGTCGGCCGCAGTGCACATCGCCGCCGACGCCGCGCCGGAGACCACGTGCAGGCCGTTGACCGATGAGTTGATGATGGTGAACGCCGGTCCGCGCAGGATTTCTGGCGGTGGGAATTCAACGGCAGTGCGCCCCCAGATGAGCAGTACCAGCTCGATGATCACGAAAGAAAGTCCGAAGGTAATGAGCAACTCCGGAACGTGCCCGAACTTGTGGACGCGGCGCAGGCAGACCCGTTCGAAGAGCGCACCGATGGCGCCGACGACCAGGGGCGCCAGCACCAAGCCAGGCCAGAAACCCGTGACCCTGGCGATCGAATACGCGATGTAGGCGCCGATCATGTAGAAGCTGGCGTGGGCGAAGTTCAGCACGCCCATCATGCTGAAGATCAACGTCAGGCCGGAGCTCAGCATGAACAGCAGCAGCCCGTAGCTGAGCCCGTTCAGCATCGAGATGGTGAAGAACTCCATCGGTACTGCGCAATCCGTTCTGAATGGCCGAAAGCAAAGGGCCCGAGTCGCAAGCGCCCGGGCCCCGCGAAGTCAGTTGCGGATCAGGAGGCCGAGGGGCGCTTCATCTGGCAACTCGTCGGCGTGCTCGACACGTAGTTCGGGTAGATGGCGGCCGGTGCCAGCGTCATTCCTGTGTTCTCCATGTCGTTCGGGTACTTGGTACTGGCCTTTTCCCAGACACCCAGATAAAGCGGCTGCTGAAGCTGGTGGTCGCTCTTTCTCATCTCGACATCACCGCCCACCGAACTCTTCCACTTGAGCCCCTCCATCGCGAAGGCGACCTTGACCGGGTCGATCGACTTTGCCTGCGCCATCGACATCGACAGCGCCTCGAGGATGCGGGTGATGGCGAAGGTGTAATAGTCGTCCTTGTACTTCGCCTTGAAACCCGCGATGTCCTTGTCGGTTTCACCGCCCATGTTGGGCAACCCGTAGCCGACCTGGAAGACCTTGCCTTCACCGTTCTTGCCAAGCGCTGTCGGCGTGCCGGTGACGCCGGTGTAGTAGGTAAAGAACTTGCCGGTGTAGCCGCCCTCGACTGCAGCCTTGACGAGCAGCGACAGGTCCGATCCCCAGTTGCCGGTGATGACGGTGTCGGCGCCCGACGCCTTGATCTTGGCGATGTAGGGCGAGAAGTCGCGCACCTGGGCGATCGGGTGGAGGTCTTCACCGACGATCTCGATATCCGGACGCTTCCTCTTCAGGTCCTCCTTGGCGTACTTGGCGACCTGAAGGCCGTGCGAATAATTCTGGCCCAGGATGTAGACCTTGTGGATGTCCTTCTGGTCCTTCATGAAGGTCGTCATCGCCTCCATCTTCATCGTCGTGTCGGCGTCGAAGCGGAAGTGCCAGAAGCTGCACTTGCTGTTGGTGAGGTCAGGGTCGACCGCGGCTTCGTTGAGGAGGATGACTTCCTTGCCCGGGTTGCGCTCGTTGTACTTGTTGATGGCATCGACCAGAGCGAGCGCCACCGAGGAGCCGTTGCCCTGGATGATGTAGCGGATGCCCTGATCGGTGGCCGACTTCAGGGCGTTCAGGCTCTCCGTGGGCGACAGCTTGTTGTCGATGCCGACGACCTCGAACTTCACGCCGGCGGGGTTGTTCTGGTTGAACTTCTCGCTCATGTACTTCCAGCTGTTGAGCTGGTTGTTGCCGACCGGGCCCATCAGACCCGACAGCGGATCGATCCACGCCATCTTGACGACCTGGCCCTGAAGTGGTTTGGCACCGGCCGCCTTGGTCTGCGCCAGGACCGTGCCGCTCGCGGACGCGAAGGCAACGGCCACGGCAAGGCCGAGGGTGGACCGGGTGAACGAGATGTTGCTGAACGAAATGAGCCGCGCGCGCATATTCAACTCCTGGAGCAATAGGACTGTCATCGACGGTAACGGATGCGCAGTCGTTCTCGTTACAGGGACTTCCCCGAACGACCCTGCGCCCGCGTCGCGGCGGGGACGATAGACTTCGCCCCGCCCGCGCCGGGCTCCTCATGCACTCGGGTCGCCGATGAAGTTTTTTTTCGACCTCCTCCCGCTCATCCTGTTCTTCGGTGCCTTCAAGCTGGCCGATGCCAACGCCGAGGCGGCGGCGCAATTCGCCACCGAACACTTCGGCTTCGCGGTCTCGGGCGGCATCGTCGGCGCCACCGAGGCGCCGGTGTTGCTGGCGACCATCGTCGTCATCGTGGCGACGCTGTTGCAGATCGCGCTGTTGCTGGTCCGCGGCAAGAAGGTCGACACCATGCTGTGGGCGACCTTCGGCATCGTGGCGGTGCTCGG
>JBDTCA010000153.1:0-10456 GCA_039923815.1 Caldimonas sp.
CCGGTTTCGATAGCGTCGTCGTCGCGGCGAGTGCGGTCGAGGCAGCGCGACTGGTCGCTCCCCATGCGCCGCACTGGGCATCTCAGGCGGCGGCCTTGCGCTACGAGCCGATCGTGACCGTCTATGCACGCAGCGCTGGTTGCCGCCTGCCCGAACCGATGCTTGCCTTTGCGGCCGTCGCCGAAGGGCCTTCGCAGTTCGTCTTCGACCGCGGCCGGCTTGGCGGTGAGGAAGGTTTGCTGGCGCTGGTCGCGAGCGGAGCTGCACCGTGGGTCGAGCGCGGTGCCGATGTCACCGCCCGCGCTGCGCTCGAACAGGCGCGGATCGCGCTCGGTGCTCATCTTCGCGCCCCCCTCGAGCTCGTGCGCACCATCGTCGAGAAGCGTGCCACTTTCGCCTGCACGCCAGGGCTGGAGCGGCCGCCAGCGCTGATCGGGCCGGGCTTCTTCGCTGCCGGCGACTATGTCGAAGGGCCTTATCCGGCCACCCTGGAAGGCGCGGTCCGCAGCGGCGTGAAAGCGGCCCGAGCGTCGCTGCTCACAGTTCGCGGCGAGAATTCGGCATGAAGAAAAGCGAGCCGAGAAGCGTCACGATTCAGGTGCTGGAACGGGCCTTCGCCTTGCTCGATCTGCTGGCCTCTCATCAGGAACCGGTGCCGCTGAAGGTGATCAGTGAGCAGAGCGGCCTGCACCCGTCGACTGCTCATCGCATCCTCAACGACCTCACGATCGGCCGCTATGTCGATCGACCTCAGCCCGGCAGCTACCGTCTTGGCATGCGGCTGCTCGAGCTTGGCAACCTGGTCAAGACCCGGCTCGACGTTCGCGATGCGGCACTCGCGCCGATGCGCGAGCTCCACAAGCTGACGCACCAGACCGTCAACTTGTCGATGCGCCAAGGCGACGAAATTGTTTACGTCGAGCGCACATACAGCGAGCGCTCGGGCATGCAGGTCGTACGCGCCATCGGCGGCCGTGCGCCCCTTCACCTGACCTCCGTCGGCAAGCTGTTCCTCGCCCTCGACGACGCCCAGCGCGTGCGGGCCTACGCTGCGCGTACCGGCCTGGCTGGGCAGACACGCAACAGCATCACCGAACTGCCCAAGCTCGAGCGCGAGTTGTCACGGGTCCACCAGTACGGCACCGCGCGCGACGACGAAGAGCTCGAGCTCGGCGTGCGCTGCATGGCAGCCGGCATCCTCGACGATCAGGGCAAGCTGGTCGCTGGCCTGTCGATCTCCGCACCCGCCGATCGACTGGAAGAGAGCTGGCTGGAGCGCTTGCAGGCCACGGCCGCGCAGATCTCGGCGAGCCTCGGCCACCGAGGCTGATCGCGAGCGGCATCGGCCGCTCGCGGGAGTTCAGACGGTCGGCTTCTTGGCGCCGAGCGCCACCGGTAAGGCTGCCGGCAACGCACGGGCAGATTCGTTGACCCAGCGGCGCACGCGCTCTGCGTCGCCGATGCGCGAGTACTTGCCCGCCGAGTCCAGGAACACCATGATCAGATGACGACCCGCCAGCTTGGCCTGCATCACGAGGCAGCGACCGGCTTCGGAGATATAGCCTGTCTTCTGCAAGCCGATGTCCCAGTCCGGGCTCTTGACGAGGCCATTGGTATTGCGGAACTGCACCGGACGGTTGCCGACCTCGACCATGTATTCGGGCGAAGTCGACAGCTCGCGAATGATCGGAACCTCGTGCGCGGCCTTGACCAGCGTGGCGAGGTCGCGGGCGCTCGACTGATTGCGACTCGACAAGCCCGTAGGCTCGACGTAGTGCGTGTCGAGCATGCCCAGGGCAAGAGCCTTCTCGTTCATGTGCGCGACGAACAGCGGCAGGCCGCCCGGATAGGTGCGCCCGAGCGCATGTGCGGCGCGGTTCTCCGAAGACATCAACGCGAGGTGCAGCATGTCTTCTCGCGGAAGAGTCGTCCCGACCTTCAGGCGCGACCGGCTGTTCTTCTCGGTGTCGATGTCGTCTTCGGTGATTGTGATCGGCTCGGTCATCGGCAACCGCGCCTCGGTGACGACCACAGCGGTCATCAGCTTCGTGAGAGAGGCGATCGGCAGCACGGCCTGCGAGTTCTTGCTGAACAGGACTTCGTTGGTGTCCTGGTCGAGCACCAGCGCCACCCCCGATTTCAGCTCGAGAAGATCGGCAGACTGATGCAGCCCGATCAGCTGACCGTATGAAGGACGCGCCGGCTCGATGCGCACCAGCGAGGCAACGTGACGCACCTTGCCGTGCCGTGATGCGCTCACGACCAGAGCCTGACGGGCTCTCGATTTGGCTACGACCTTGGTCACGGCCGGCGATGCCTTGCCCGTGACAGACGCGTGCTTTTTCTTGTGCGGGTTCGCTGCAGGCGGCGCAGCGACGGCTGCAGTGGCGAAAAGGAGTACGAAAGCGGCGGAGAAGAGCTTGCGGAAAGTGGGCAAGGTGGCGTCCTCGGTGAACAGCGGCGTGAGTCTAGTGGAGACGCAAAAAGCGCGCAAGATCAAAACCTTAAGCGCCGTTTCTAAAGTGAGACTACAAGCACGGAAAGCGCCGTGCTCGCCGCTGCTTACAAATCAGCCTTGCGCTGCGACGCGCTCCGTCTTGCTGTGAAGTTTGTTCAACGCCGCCAGATACGCTTTCGCCGACGCGACGACGATGTCCGGGTCTGAGCCGACACCGTTGACGACGCGGCCGCCAAGCTGTAGCCGCACCGTCACCTCACCCTGGGACTCTGTACTCCCCGACGTGATGGCATTGACGGAATAGAGCAGCATTTCGGCACCACTTCCGACCTTCGATTCGATCGCTTTCAGGCTGGCGTCGACCGGGCCGTTGCCATCGCTCGTGGCAGTGTGCTGGACCTCGCCGGCCGCGAACGACACCGTCGCCTGCGGCCGCGCACCCATCTCCGAATGCTGCGAGAGCGCGGCCAGGCGAAAGTGCTCGTTCTCCGCCGCCACCGCCTCGTTCATCACGAGGGCGAGGATGTCCTCGTCGAAGATGTCGCTCTTGCGGTCGGCGAGCTCCTTGAAGCGTACGAAAGCCGCGTTGACGTCTGCCTCTGACTCCATCTCGATGCCGAGGTCCCCGAGCCGTTGCTTGAATGCGTTTCGGCCAGAGAGCTTGCCGAGCACGATCTTGTTGGTGGCCCAGCCGACGTCTTCGGCCCGCATGATCTCGTAGGTATCACGCGCCTTGAGCACGCCGTCCTGATGGATGCCGGACGCGTGGGCAAATGCGTTCGCGCCGACGACGGCCTTGTTCGGCTGGACGACGAAGCCGGTCGTCTGGGAGACAAGCCTGGACGCGGGAACGATCTGCGACACGTCGATGCCCAGGGACAGGTCGAAGTAGTCCTTGCGGGTCTTGACCGCCATCACGACTTCCTCGAGCGCGCAGTTGCCGGCACGCTCGCCGAGACCGTTGATCGTGCACTCGATCTGGCGCGCGCCCCCGATCTTGACCCCCGCAAGGGAGTTGGCGACCGCCATGCCGAGGTCGTTGTGGCAATGCACGGACCACACCGCCTTGTCGGCATTCGGGATCTTCCTGCGCAGGTCGAGCAGGAACTCGCCGTAGAGCTCGGGGATCGCGTAGCCGACCGTGTCGGGAATGTTGATCGTGCGCGCACCCTCGGCGATCACGGCCTCGAGGACGCGATAGAGGAATTCGGGGTCGGATCGATAGCCATCTTCGGGCGAGAACTCGACGTCGTCTGTCAGGTTGCGCGCGTACCGCACCGAGAGCTTGGCCTGCTCGAAGACCTGCTCACGGGTCATGCGGAGCTTTTTCTCCATGTGCAGGTCGCTGGTGGCGAGAAAGATGTGGATCCGGGTCGATTCGCCCCCCTTCAACGCCTCCGCGGCTCGGGCGATGTCGCGATCGTTGGCGCGTGCCAGCGAGCACACCGTCGCGCCCTTGATGGCCTGCGCGATGGCACGCACGGCTTCGAAATCACCATTCGACGACGCCGCGAAGCCGGCCTCGATGACGTCGACCTTGAGCCGCTCGAGCTGGCGCGCGATGCGCAGCTTCTCGTCCTTGGTCATCGAGGCGCCGGGCGATTGCTCGCCGTCGCGCAGCGTGGTGTCGAAGATGAACAGGCGATCGGTCACGGTCATTTCTCCCCTAGAAAGCAAAACGGCCCGCTGCGTTGCAGGCGGGCCGGTCGGACGAGACGTTTGAGGCGAAGTCGTTCAGCGAGCCCTGATGGGTCGAAGAAGAAGGAGCAGGAGGGCCGAAGGAATTCGCGTCGTCACGGGGTCAATATAGCTCACGCTAGATCAACGGTGCAAGCCTCGTTCGTCGGGCGCATCGGTGGATGTTGCGATCACGCTGACCGGTTTGCCCTTGACACGTTTCCACACGTAGACGCCATACCCGGAGATGCCGTATGCGGCGAACAGGCCGAACAGGGCGGCCTGCACATGGATGTTGATGACAGCGATGCCAAGCGCGATCAGCACGATGACGACGAACGGCACCGAGCGCTTGATGCTCAGGTCCTTGAAACTGTAGAACGGGACGTTGGTCACCATCGTCAGGCCGGCGTAGAGCGTCATGGCGAAGGTCAGCCAGGCCAGCCACGGGCCCTCTTCCATCGGCATGAAGCCCTGCGTGTCCATGAGCCAGATGAAGCCCATCACGAGCGCAGCGGCAGCCGGGCTCGGCAAGCCCTGGAAGAAGCGCTTGTCGACGACGCCGAGGTTCGTATTGAAGCGCGCCAACCGCAGGGCAGTGCACGAGCAGTACACAAATGCCGCGATCCAGCCCGGCTTGCCGAGCCCGCGCAACGCCCATTCGTATGCGATGAGCGCGGGCGCCGCACCGAACGAGACCATGTCCGAAAGCGAGTCCATGTGCTCGCCGAAGACGCTCTGCGTTTTCGTCATGCGCGCGACGCGGCCATCGAGGCTGTCGAGCACCATGGCCGCAAAGACGCCGTAAGCCGACTGCTCGAACCGCCCGTTCATCGCCATCACCACAGCGTAGAAGCCGCCGAACAATGCCCCGAGCGTGAACAGGTTGGGCAAAATGTAGATGCCCTTGCGGCGGGGCCGCAGCGGCGGCTCGGGCAGCTCAGGCAGCTCGGACATCAGTTGCGCGACTGGTCGACCAGGCGGTTCTTCTTGATCCACGGCATCATCGCCCGCAGTTTCTCGCCGACGACCTCGATCGGCAGCTCGGCATTCAGGCGGCGCTTGCTCATCAGCGTCGGCGAGCCGGCGCGGTTCTCGATGATGAAGCTCTTCGCGTACTCGCCGGTCTGGATGTCCTTGAGCATCTGCTTCATTGCGGCGCGCGCTTCGTCGCCGATGATCTTGGGGCCGCTCACGTACTCACCGTACTCGGCGTTGTTCGAGATCGAGTAGTTCATGTTGGCGATGCCGCCCTCGTAGATGAGGTCGACGATGAGCTTGAGCTCGTGCAGGCATTCGAAATAGGCCATCTCGGGCGCATAGCCGGCCTCGACCAGCGTGTCGAAGCCTGCCTTGATGAGCTCGACGGTGCCGCCGCAGAGAACGGCCTGTTCTCCGAACAGATCGGTCTCGGTCTCCTCGCGGAAGTTTGTCTCGATGATGCCGGCCTTGCCGCCGCCGTTGGCAGCGGCATAGCTCAGAGCGAGGTCGCGCGCCTTGCCCGACTTGTCGGCGTGGACGGCGATCAGGTGCGGCACGCCGCCGCCCTGCGTGTAGGTCGATCGCACCGTATGGCCCGGCGCCTTGGGCGCGACCATCCAGACGTCGAGGTCGTCGCGCGGCACGACCTGACCGTAGTGGACGTTGAAGCCGTGCGCAAACGCCAGCGAGGCGCCCTGCTTGATGTTCGGTGCGACGTCGTTCGTGTAGACGGTGCCGATCTGCTCGTCGGGCAACAGCATCATCACGATGTCGGCGGCGCGGACCGCGTCGGCGACCTCCGCGACCTTCATCTTGGCGGCCTCGGCCTTGGCCCACGAGGCACCGCCCTTGCGCAGCCCGACGGTGACCTTGACGCCGCTGTCGGAGAGGTTCTGCGCATGCGCATGGCCTTGCGAACCGTAGCCGATGATGGTGACGTTCTTGCCTTTGACGAGGCTGAGGTCGGCGTCTTTGTCGTAGTAGACCTTCATGTGTTCTCCCTGGATGATTAAAGGCGAAGAATGCGTTCACCGCGGCCGATGCCGCTGGAGCCGGTGCGGACCGTCTCCAGGATGACGCTCTTGTCGATGGCTTCGAGAAAGGCATCGAGCTTGGTGGCGGCGCCGGTCAGCTCGAGCGTGTAGCTTTTTTCGGTGACGTCGATGATGCGACCACGAAAGATTTCCGCCATCCGCTTCATCTCGTCGCGTTCCTTGCCGACGGCGCGAACCTTGATCAGCATCAGTTCGCGTTCGGTGTACGCGCCCTCGGTGAGATCGACCACCTTGACCACCTCGATCAGGCGATTCAGGTGCTTGGTGATCTGCTCGATGACTTCGTCGGAGCCGGTCGTGACGATCGTCATCCGCGACAGCGACGCGTCTTCCGTCGGCGCCACGGTGAGAGTCTCGATGTTGTAGCCGCGCGCCGAGAACAGCGCCACCACCCGCGACAACGCACCGGGTTCGTTTTCGAGCAGGACTGCGATGATGTGCTTCACAGGTCCTCCGAACCGAGCAGCATCTCGCTGATGCCGGCACCGGCCTTGACCATGGGCCACACGTTTTCGGTCGGGTCGGTCTGCACGTCGAGGAACACGGTGCGGTCCTTCAAACGCAGCATCTCGCGCAGGGCCGGCTCCACTTCCGAAGGCTTCTCAATCCTCAGGCCGACGTGTCCATAGGCTTCGGCAAGCTTGACGAAGTCGGGCAACGCTTCCATGTAGCTGTGCGAGTAGCGACCGCCGTAGTCGATCTGCTGCCACTGCCGCACCATGCCGAGATAGCGGTTGTTGAGCGAGACGATCTTCACCGCGGTCTTGTACTGCAGGCAGGTCGACAGTTCCTGGATGCACATCTGGATCGAACCTTCGCCGGTGATGCAGAACACGTCGGCATCAGGCTTGGCCAGCTTGATGCCCATCGCGTACGGCAGGCCGACGCCCATGGTGCCGAGCCCGCCCGAATTGATCCAGCGGCGCGGCTGATCGAAGCGGTAGTACTGCGCGGCCCACATCTGGTGCTGACCGACGTCGGACGTGATGTAGGTCTCGCGATCCTTGGTCAGATTCCACAGCGTCTCCACGACTTGCTGCGGCTTGATCACGTCGGCGCTGGTCGCGTAGGCGAGACAGTCGCGCTTGCGCCACTCGTTGATCTGCGACCACCATGGCGACAGCGCCTTGACGTCGGGCTTCGGCGCCCCCTCGCGGATCTGCACCGCCAGCTCCTGCAGAACGTCCTTCACATCACCAACGATCGGGATGTCGACCCTGACGCGCTTGCTGATCGACGACGGATCGATGTCGACGTGGATGATCTTGCGTTCGACGGACGCAAAGTGAGCGGGGTTGCCGATGACGCGGTCGTCGAAACGGGCACCGACCGCGAGCAGGACGTCGCAGTTCTGCATCGTCATGTTGGCTTCGTAGGTGCCGTGCATGCCGAGCATGCCGAGGAACTTGGCGTCGCTCGACGGATAGGCGCCCAAGCCCATCAGCGTGTTGGTGCACGGAAACCCAAGCAGATCGACGAGCTCGCGCAACTCCACCGAAGCGTTACCGAGAATGACCCCGCCGCCGGTGTAGATGTAGGGGCGTTTCGCGCCCAGGAGGAGCTGCACCGCCTTGCGGATCTGGCCGCTGTGGCCCTTTTTCACCGGGTTGTACGACCGCATCTCCACCGAGGCTGGGTAGTGAAACGGCGCCTTTGCCATCGACACGTCTTTCGGAATGTCGACGACCACCGGACCAGGCCGTCCGGTGCGGGCGATGTGAAATGCCTTCTTCAAGGTGACGGCCAGATCGCGCACGTCCTTGACGAGAAAGTTGTGCTTCACGATCGGCCGCGTGATGCCGACGGTGTCGCATTCCTGAAAGGCATCGAGACCGATCGCGGGCGTCGGCACCTGCCCGGTGACGATCACCATCGGGATCGAGTCCATGTACGCCGTCGCGATGCCCGTGACCGCGTTCGTCACGCCAGGCCCCGAGGTGACCAGCGCAACGCCCACTTCCCCGGTGGCACGTGCATAGCCATCGGCCGCATGGATCGCGGCCTGCTCGTGGCGCACGAGCACGTGCTGGATGGTGTCCTGCTTGTACAGCGCGTCGTAGATGTAGAGAACGGCGCCTCCGGGGTAGCCCCAGAGGTATCGGACGTTCTCGGCTTGCAGGCAGCGCACCAGGATCTCGGAGCCGTTCGGCTCTGTATGGGCGGCGGGCGGGGGAGCGGCGGCCACGACGGCCAACTGCTTCAGCATCGGGGCTGAGGTATCCATGGTCTCTTCTACCTTTGTGAATTTCTCTGACGAAAAACCATCGGTGCACCTTTCCGAGCCCTCGTGAGGCGGGTGTGGTGCCTTGAGCCGGTCGTCGCCAGCCACCGCATGTCGGGCGGCCTGAACGAGCTGAATCTGTGGTGCAACTGCGGATTATTGCATCGCGTTTCGCGAGCTCGGTGGCGTGCTGCCAGCGCGTGAACACGATGTGATAATCGCCGCCGCTCCAAGCTGATGCCCGAAGGCCCGCTTCCTTGGCGACCGACAAAGAACTCACCGACTTTCTGAAAAGCGTAGAAAAGCGTGCATGGAAGCGCGCCGTCTACGCCGTTCGGGACGACGATGCGGCGCTCGACATCGTCCAGGACGCGATGATCCGGCTCGCCGACAAGTACGCCGATCGGCCAGCCGCGGAGTTGCCACCGCTGTTCCAGCGCATCCTGTCCAACGCGACCATGGATTGGTTCCGCCGACAGAAGGTGAAGAACCAGGTCGTGCGCAATTTCTCGGACTTCGAGGCCGGCGGCGGCGAGGACTTCGACATCCTCGAGACTCTCGAAGCCCTCGGAGGCCCGCTTCAATCCGAAAGCGCATCCGATCTGGTGTCACGGGCGCAGATCTTGCAGATGATCGACGCCGAAGTCGCGCGGCTTCCCGCCCGTCAACGCGAGGCCTTTCTCCTGCGTTACTGGGAGGAACTCGATGTCGCCGAGACTGCCGCCTCGATGGGGTGCTCGGAAGGGAGCGTCAAGACACATTGTTCGCGGGCCGTGCATGCGTTGGCGAAGGCGCTTCAGGCCAAGGGAATCACGACATGAACGAATCAACCACCAGCCACCGCAACATTGCCTCGCGCGAAGCCCTCGAGTCGCGATTCGCGCGTCGTATTGCCTCTTGCCTCAACGAGAACGTTCAGACCCTGCCGCGCGATGTCGGCGAGCGGCTTCGCTTCGCCCGCGAGCAGGCGGTCGGCTCGGCGCGATCCCGGCGTGCGGCCGAGTCGACCCAGGGGGTCGGGATCACCGCTGCGGGCGCCGCAATCCTTGGCCTTGGCCGTTCGCACTGGTGGCTTCGCGTCGCCTCCGTCGCCCCATTGGTCGCGCTCGTGGGGGGTCTGGTGCTGATCCAGGACTGGCAGGCGAGAACCCAGATCTCCGTGGCTGCCGAGGTCGACGCGGCACTGCTCGGCGACGACCTTCCCCTCAACGCCTATCGCGATCCGGGCTTCACCGAGTTCCTGAAGGCCTCTCCCGGCGAATGAACCGCTTTGCCGCCGCTCGAACCGCCGGCGTCGCTTCGATCCTGGCGCTTTTCTTTGCCGCTGCGTCGGCCCAGCCAATGCGCGCAGTGCCGCCTGCGTCCTCACCGGCTTCTGCAGCGGTTCGCACCGAAGAAGGCGTGCGCTGGCGTGATCTGACACCCAACCAGCGTCAGGCTCTGGCGCCACTCGAGCACGAATGGGCTGCGATCGACGCGCAACGCAAACAAAAATGGCTGGCGCTCGCCGGCCGCATTCACGGCCTCGACCCCGCAGCGCGGGCCAGGATCAACGACCGCATGTCGGAATGGGCGCGCCTGTCGCCCGTCGAGCGCGGTCAAGCCCGCATGCGTTTCGAAGAGGCCCGCCAAGTGCCCGGTGCGGACCGCAGGGAGCGCTGGCGCGACTACCAGGCCTTGTCCGCCGAAGCGAAACAACTGCTGGCAGCCCGAGCGGCTTCGGCAGCCGCAAGTTCACGGGCAGATGTGGCACGTCGCGAAGCCGCTGTCGCCAGGACCAGGAATGGTCGTGACAGTCGAGAGGCAAAGGTCAACATCGTCCCCAACGCGGCACCGGCACGGCCGCCAAGAGAAGTGGCGCCGACCCTGATGCAGGCCGGCCCTGGCGCGACCACGACCTTGATCACCCGCCGGCCCATGCCGCCTGTTCACCAGCGCACCGGCATGCCGAAGATCGCCGCGACGCCGGAGTTCATTGACCGCTCGACGCTGCTGCCGCGTCGCGGTCCGCAGGCGCCCATGCCCGTGCGTGCCGCCGCGTCGGCGTCGGCGTCGGCGTCGGCG
>JBDTCA010000154.1:0-9526 GCA_039923815.1 Caldimonas sp.
GGGTGGCGGCAAGAGCGTGACGCTCGAGTTCGACGTGCTCGACAACCCCGACTGGCCGCTCCTGCTGACCTCGATCGGTCCGGGCTTCTCGACCCGCGTCACACGCATCGAATATCCCGAGCCCAAGGGCAGCCCGGCGTCGATCGAAGGCAAGCTCGCGGCGCACCAGCCCGCCGACGTGTACGGCATCTACTTCGCGTTCGCGAGCGCCACCATCCGGCCCGAATCCGACCCGGTGCTGCAGGAGATCGCCGACGCACTGAAGGCCCATCCGGATTGGTCGCTGCGCGTCGCCGGCCACACCGACGGCATCGGCCACGCCGAGGCCAACCTCGACCTCTCGAAGCGACGCTCGGCGGCCGTGAAGGCGGCGCTCGTCGAGCGCCATGGCATCGCCGCAGCGCGACTCGTGACCGACGGCTTCGGCATGGCCCGACCGAAGGACACCAACGCCACGCCGGAAGGCCGCGCCCGCAACCGGCGTGTCGAGCTGAGTCGGCCATGAAGCGCTCGAGCTCGGTCTGGATCTCGATGCGTGCCGCAGTGATGGCGGCGGCGATGGTGATCGCGACGACGATGGCCGTCACCACCGTCGCGCCGGCGCACGCTGCCACTTCAGCCGACCCGCCCTCGGAAAAGCGCCCGTCGCCCGACAGTGCCGCCGATCCGTTCCCGATCAGCGTTCGCGTGGCGCCGGCGATCGTGCTCGCCGGCAAGACCGGCGCCACCGCGGCGGTGGCCGGCGCGCCTCCGGTTGCGACATCGGGCGGCCTCAGCGTCGTCGGCGACACGCTGGTGGCCGGCGAGCGCACCGTGTCCGTGTCATGGGTCGCCGAGGGCGGCGCCACGGCCGGCGCTCTGCAGGTGCGGCCCGATGCCCGGGGCCACTACGCCGCCACGCTCGCCGCACCCGCGAAGTCGGGAACCTACCGCGTCGACGTCGTCGCGCCCGATGGCCGAGGCAGGGCGACCGCCAGCTTTCGCGTCGTCGAGCCGATCGACCTCGGCAGCCAGATCGAGACCACGATGTCTGCGCTCGACACAGCTGTCGCTGCGGGCCTCGAGGCCGTCGCGGACCAGGTCGACGCCCAGGTCGATTCGCCGGCCAAGGAGCAGGCGAAGAAGAAGATCGCCGCCGCGAAGAGGGCACTGGCCGAGATGAGCGCACAAGCCGGCAGTCGCGCACTGCGCGGCACCATCGGCGCCATCTCTTCGGACGCGGCACTGCTCGAGTCGAAGCGGCCACGGCTCGAATCGCTCGCTGCCGGCGTCGCCGATGCCGCGAGCGAAACCGAACGCGTGCGTGGCCTGACGGCGCAGATGTCGAGCGCCGACGTCGGCTGCCACCAGCTCGCCTTCGTGACCGAGGTCTTCAAGGCCATCTCGGCGCTTCTCAACGTCAAGCGCAAGGTCCTGGATTTGTCGATCGGGCTTTCCAAGGACGTCCTCGCTGACGGCGCATCCACCAGGGCCAAAGGCGCCGGTGCGAGTGCCGGCCTGGCCTTCGCCACCGGACAGATCGTCAAGAACCTGCCCGAGCTGACGAGTGCCTCTGCCCTCGCGGGCAACGCCTACGGCCTCTTCGCGGACGCCGGCGCGTTCATCAGCGACACCTTGTTCGGCATGTACTGCGAGCAGTTCACCGGCCCCGTCGAGGGAATCATGAACGCGCGCTTCTTCAAGGCACCCCGCGCGGGCGACCCGCCAGCCATGTGGTGGAGCTACAACTACAGGATCACCGGCCGCATCGTTCTCTACTACCCGAAAAACGCCAAGGGCACCGGCCCGATCCGCATGAACGGCCGCATCGAAGGCGTCGCCCACGGCTTCCAGACCTGGGAAGACGCGCTCACCGTGATCTTTCCAAAGCTCATGAACGGTGCGCTGCAGAAGCACTACGCCTTTCCGCCGATCGAAGTCGGCGCGCCGGCCGCGGCGATCGCGACGCAGGGCGGCGGCTCGCTGTCGCCTTACACGCAAGGCTCGGCGGCCGGGCTGGCGGTGCCGAACAGCTTTCTCGTCGGCGTCACCGGCGTGCTCGAGAACGGCTCGATGACGGTGCTGATCGGGCTGGCGAGGTCCGACATCGATGCCACTCACCGCGTCGCCGTGCTCATCCTCTCGCCGCTGACCGGCGGCCTCGGCCCGCAAGTGACGTGGTACTCGCTGGGATTCCAGAAGGTCCGCAACTTCCTCGTCAATGCGGCGGAAGGCGAATCGATGAAGCTCGCGGTCACCACCGAAGGCACCAGGCGGGTCGCGCAGGGAACGTTCGGCGGCAAGGTCGACAAGGTCAAGGCAAAGGCCGACTACACGCTGAAGGTGCGGGCCTGCAACCCCGGCTGCTGATCACCGCCCACCCGCGCGACGTGGCGAGCGTCAGTCCTTCTCGGCGCCCGTCAGCCGATCGGCTTCGCCGAACAGGACCATGTCGTCGATGTCGATCTCGGTTTCCAGTCGCTCTGCCGGTGCCTCACCGAGGCTGTCGTCGTCGCGCAGCTCCGCGACCTCCCGGCGCTGGGCCTCCAGCGCCGCCAGAAGCAAGACCCGGTCGCCGGGCTCGGCATCCGAGCCCGATCGGGCGATGCCGACCGTGCCGCTGGCGATGCGGCGGGCCAGCGCCTCGACCTGATCGGGCATGCCACCGGCCTCCCGATGCGCCCGGACAACCCGCTCGCCGGCGCGGCCGGCACGGGCGCGCGCATCACGCTCGTCACGGCGATCCCGCTGGTCATCGCCCACCTCCAGCCAGCGGATGAGCGGCAGCAGCGTCGCGCCCTGGATGAGCAGGGTGACGAAGATGACGACGATGGTCATGAAGACGATGGTGGTCCGCACCTCGCCTCGTTCGAGCGACATCGGCAACGCCAGCGCCAGGGCCAGCGACACGACGCCGCGCATGCCGGCCCAGCCGAGTACCGCCTGTTCGCGCCAGGTCGACGACGGGTGACTCGAGTGGATCGACATCGCCAGCCGCGGCACGGTCCACATCCAGCCGAGGCGCAGGACGATGACGGCCACCGCGAGGGCGAGGCCCGACCAGAAGACCGGCCAACCTGGCCACCCGATCGAGATTTCCCCGAGCAGCAGCCCGAGCAGGAAAAACAGCGAAGCCGTCGTCGCGTAGCGGAAGGCGCCCCACGCCGTGCGAGCAGCCAGCCGCACTGCAGCCGACGGAACACGCGGCGCGAAGTAGCGCAGCAGGAACCCCAGCGTCACGACGGCGAGGACGCCGGAACCACCGCCGCGGTCGGCCAGGTGGTAGACGAGATAGGGCGTCACGAACGACACGCCGACCGTCAAAGGCACGTCGTTGACCCGCATGCGCAACTGCATCGCGGCCCAGCCGACCACGAGGCCGACGGCGATGCCGACGGCCGACTCGCGAAGCAGGTCGAACGACGCCCCGCCCCAGCTGAATTCACCGGTGACCGCGGCCTGCAGCGCAACGCCATAGGCCACGATGGCGACTGCGTCGTTGACGAGACCCTCGCCCTCGAGGATCACGACCAGTCGGTGCGACAGGCCGGTTCGACCGGCGACTGCCGTTGCAGCGACCGGATCCGGCGGCGCGATCACGGCGCCGAGCACGAAGGCGGCGGCCCAGGGCAAGCCGGCCATGTAGTGACCGATGCCGGCGCCGAGCAGCATCGTCGCCACCACCAGGCCCACGGCCAGCATCACGATCGGCCACAAGTTGCGACGCACGGACGCCAGCGGCAACGCATACGCCGCCGTGACCAGCAAGGGGGGCAGGAAGATCAGCAATACCAGATCCGGCGGTACGCTGAGTCGCGGCAGCGCAGGAACGAGATGCCAGGCCAGGCCGGCGATGACGCCCCCCACCGCGAAGACCACGGGTGGCGGCGTCGCCACCCGGCGCGCAAGCAGTGCCGTGACGAGCAGAAGAGCCAGCAGAACGAAGGCGGTGTCCGCGAACGTCATGGCGACGGGCCGCTCCCGTGCGGTCGAGCGTCGGCAGTACCGGCGACGTCGAAGTCTCCCGGCCGCTTGTAGGGCGTTGCCGCATTCGGCGTCTCACATGCCCGGGTCAGCACGAGAAGGCATGTCGTCTGCCCCTCGTCGCTTGTCCAGGGCGTCACGCCTGCGGGCGAAGACCTCGTCAATTCAATTGGAGATACAGACATGATTCGTACAGCAAAGATCCTGACCACGCTCGCTGCCGCAGCAGCGCTCGCATGCGGCGGTGTCGCGATGGCACAGGGCGGCGGCTCGGGTACCCCCAGCAACAACACCTCGAACAGCGGCCCGAAGGCCGGCACTCCGAACACGGGCATGAACACGGGGACGGGTGGCAGCATGACCAACAGCACGGGAACGGGGACCATGAATGGCGGGACCAACCCGGTCGTCACGCCGCGCCAGGGGCCGAACAACCCCAGCCCGGCAGGCCCCCGTGGCGTCGGAACGACCGGCCCGATCGATCGCTCGGCGACTGGTACGGGCACCGGCACGGGCACTGGCATGGCGAACGACACCGGCACGACGGCGGCAACCGGCACGACGACGACGACTCGGCACATGCGCCGACGTGCACCGCGCGCTGACCGGAACTGAGCGACAGCGATCCAGGGCCGTCGTGTTCTGGTGCAACCGCACCGGGCCCGACGGCCTCGCCAGAGCCATCGCCTGTCCCAGGCGGGCGGCACGCTGACTACTGGCGCGAGCCAGCGCGTGAGGCCAACATCGGAAACTGTGCGTCGAGCGACCTCGTTTCCGGCAAGACGTAGATCACACCTCCTCCATTCGCGAAGGTCGGTCCAGCCACGTTCTTGAAAAAGGCTGCGGGGACATTGATGCACCCCCAGGAAATTCGGTGCTCCGCAGGATCGCCTGATGCCAGGCGCTCGATCCTGCGCTCCCGGGCCACGGTGGCTCGAACGGAGTGCATCGACACGGCGGCGTCGTAGTCGACCCAGATCACGTGCTCACCGCTCATGTTTTCCCCGGGCGACGACACGAATCGACCCGCGGGCGTCGTGCGCTCCGCCGGGCGGATGTCGGCCATCTTGCGCGTGCCGATGCCCGGCACGGAATCGTCGCCGCGCGCCAGGCCGAGCAGCACGGGCGACGCGCCCTTGAGGTGACCGTCGGCGGTGAAGACGAACAACCGTGCCGCCTTCTTGTCGACGATGGCGAAATCGAGACCGCCATGGTCACCCGTATGCATCACCCGATCCGCCAGCGCCCGCGCATCCGGGCTGGGATCGGCGCTGCCGAAATCGGCACCAGGCGTCGTCGGTGACGAGGTCGCTGGCGCGGAGTGGGACGCTGGCGCTGGCGCTGCGGCGACCTGAGCCTTGAGCCGTGGCTCCACCTCGTTCGCTGGACCACAGGCAACGAGGGCGCTGCACAGGAGCGCCGTCCAGCACAGCTTCGATTGATTTGCGCGGATCGTCATCGGGGGGTTCCAAGTCTCTTCGCAGCCCTGGCAAGCGGCGCTCCAAGGCCATGCGCCAATCGCCTGTGACAGCAGCCTGCCGTGCCCAGGATCACGGTGGCTTGCCAGCGCCGGCGATCAACGCCCTGAGATAGGCCAGCGGCTCGGCGACGATGACCGTGGCAGGCTTGTCGCCGGTACCCGGCAGCGGCCGCGACGGCGGCTCGACGAGCCAGGCCACGACCGCACCGAGATCCTGACGCTTGCCGGCCCTGTAGTTCAGGCCGGCCGATTCGGCGACATCGGGGGCCATGAGCACGCCGGCGGTGCCCAGGTCGTAGGCCGTGACCATGCGGCCGCCGATATCGACCTGGATCTCGCGGCTGCGCGCGACGGCTTCGGCCGGGTTCGTGCGCAGCGCGGCAAAGTAGCCGGCGATGCTCGGCACGACGCCCGCCGTGGCCGCCAGCCGCGTCTTGCCGGCGACGGTGACGGCGGCCAGCGTGACGATCCAGAGCGGCGTGCCACCGATGGTGACGCGCTTGCCGTCGAGGTAGGCCACGCCCAGGCGATCGGCTTCTGCGGCCGCGAGCAGCACGTCGTCGCCACTTGCCACGAAGCGTGCCCGCTTGCCGTTGATCTGGCCATCGATCTCGTCGGGCGTGACCGCGGGCACGGTGCCTTGCGCCCGCGCCGTCACCGTGAGCGCCGGACCGCCCGCGAACGCGGCGAGCAGCAGCCAGGCCGGTATCGACGCGCGGAGGGAGTTCGTCATCACATGCTTTCCGCGTACAGCTCGCGGCCGATCAGCATGCGCCGGATCTCGCTGGTGCCGGCGCCGATCTCGTAGAGCTTGGCGTCACGCCAGAGCCGACCGACCGGGTACTCGTTGGTGTAGCCGACGCCGCCGAGCGCCTGGATCGCCTCGCCGGCCATCCAGGTGGCCTTCTCGGCCGAATAGAGGATGGCGCCGGCCGCGTCCTTGCGGAGCGTTCGGGAGTGGTCGCCGCGGTCGCAGGCCTGGCCGACGGCATAGACGTAGGCGCGCGACGCCGACCACGTCGTGTACATGTCGGCGAGCTTGCCCTGCATGAGCTGGAACTCGCCGATCGACTGGCCGAACTGCTTCCTCTCGTGCACGAAAGGCAGCACCGCGTCCATGCACGCCGCCATGATGCCGAGCGGGCCGCCCGAGAGCACGGCGCGCTCGTAGTCGAGGCCGCTCATCAGCACCTTGACGCCGCCGCCCTCCTTGCCGAGCACGTTCTCGGCCGGCACCTCGCAGCGGTCGAAGAACACCGGATACGTGTTGGATCCGCGCATGCCCAGCTTGTCGAGCTTGGTGCCGAACGACAGACCCTTGAAGCCCTTCTCGACGATGAAGGCCGTGATGCCGCTCGGTCCGGCGTTCACGTCGGTCTTGGCGTAGACGATCATCGTGTCGGCGTCGCCACCGTTGGTGATCCACATCTTCGAGCCGTCGAGCACGTAGCGGTCGCCGTTCTGGCCACCGACCCGCTCGGCCCGCAGCTTCATGCTGACGACGTCGGAGCCCGCATTCGGCTCGCTCATCGCCAGCGCGCCGACGTGCTCGCCCGACACGAGCTTGGGCAGGTACTTCTGCTTCTGCGCCTCGCTGCCGTTGCGGTGCATCTGGTTGACGGCGAGGTTGGAGTGGGCGCCGTACGAGAGGCCGACCGACGCCGATGCCCGCGAGACCTCCTCCATCGCCACGATGTGGGCGAGGTAGCCGAGGTCGCTGCCGCCGTACTCCTCCTTCACCGTCATGCCGTGAAGGCCGAGGGCGCCGAGCTTCTTCCAGAGGTCGGCCGGGAACAGGTTCTCGCTGTCGATGGCGGCGGCACGCGGGGCGATCTCGTCGTCGGCGAACTGCTGGACGCTGTCGCGCAGCATCTGGATCGTCTCGCCGAGATCGAAGGCGAGACCGGGGAGGTGAGGCATGAAGGTCTCCGAGCGGCCCGTGGCGGCCGATCGCGAGCTTACCGAACTGGCGTCAGGCCGAACTGCCGCCCTGCTTCGGACGCTTGCCCGGCGCAGAGCAAACCAAGTGCCGCCGCATCGCCGCAGACTTCAGCGCGCCGGGCTATTCTTCGGCGCCTTGCAAACACTGTCCTCGCTCAGCCACGGCGCGCCGGTCTCGGCCGCCCTGCTCGCCGCCATCGTCGTCTACAGCCTGGCGGCGTTGATGCGCTGGCCGGCGCTGATCGAGCGCGGCGTCTTCCGGCCGCACTGGCTGCTGCCGAAGCGCGAATACTCGACGCTGCTGACCAGCGGCTTCCTCCACGCCGACCTGACGCACCTGCTCCTCAACGGCTTCACCTTCTGGGCCTTCGGCTTCAACCTCGAGCGCGAGATCGGCAGCGGCATGTTCCTGGCGCTCTACGCGTTCGGCCTCTTCGGGAGTGATTTCGGTACCTGGCTCGTGCACCGGCGCGACCCCGGCTACCGCACGCTCGGCGCCTCGGGTGCCATCCTGGCCGTGCTGTTCGCCTCGATCGTCTATTTCCCGCGCTCGTCCATCTACTTGCTGCCCTTGCCGGTGCCGATCCCGGCGCCTCTGTTTGCATTCGCCTATCTCGGCTACTCGATCTGGGCCTCGCGACGCGGCGGCGGCCGCGTCAACCACGACGCTCATCTGTCGGGCGCCATCGCCGGCGTGCTGTTCGTGGCATTGACCGACTTCGAGCGCATCGGCGCCGCGTTTCGCGCCTTCGGACAGGGCTAGGCGTCGGCCGGGCCGCGCGGCGCGACTGGCGCTAGCGCTGCAGCCGCCGATAGGCGCTGAAGTGGCGCACCGCCTGCTTGCCGTCACCGAGCTCCTCGTGCAGCCGGGCCGCGTTGTAGTGGGCGTCGGCGAGGTCGGGGGCGAGCCGCAGGCTCTGGGCATAGCTGATCAGCGCTTCGGCCTGGCGACCCAGGTCTTCGAGGGCAATGGCGCGGTTGAAGTGCAGCAGCGCTTCACCGGGATGACGGCGCACCGCCTCGTCGTAGAGCGCCACGGCTTCGTCGCAGCGGCTGGCTTCGCAGAGCAGCGCGCCGAGGTTGAGCGATGCGTCGGCGTGGCCAGGGTCGAGCGCCAGCGCGCGTCGGTAGGCGGCTTCGGCCGAGCGCGGATCGCGGCTCTCGAGCGCCTCGGCGCGCGCGAACCAGGCGGCGGCATCGTTAACGGTTTCCGTCAGCTCTGACGGTGCCGCTGCCGCTCGCCCGGGGCGACGCTGGAGGAAGGTGACGTTGCCCTGCTGCGGCGCCAGCTCGAAATCCATCACCAGCTGGCCCGATTCGGCATGCCACTGCGAGCCGGCGTCGCGCACCGTGACGTCGTTGCCGACCGCGCTGATGCGCAGGCCGCTCAGCGGCAATTCGGCAGGCAGGCTCGCCTTCAGCTTGCGCAACGCGGCGACGATCTTCTTCGGCGCGATCCGGGCCGACTGCAGGTCTGCCGCCGTCCGCAGCAGCACGACGTCGCGGAACGTGAATCGGTGTTCGTTGCGTGCGCCACGCCGCGGCACCACGAAACTGGAGGCGACGAGACCGGCGATGACACCGCGCGAGAGCCCGAGCATCTCCTGGATGCTGCGGACGGTGTAGGGGGCGTCTTCGGGCTCGCGCGTCGTCACGTCACTTCTTCGCGCGGGCGCGTACCGGAACCGGGGCAGCCTCGACTTCAACCTTCTGCGCCCGCTTGACGCCCTTGCGCGCCGGCGCCGCCTCCGGCTCGGCAGCCGCGTCAGCCACGACGACCGGGGCCTTCCCGATCGGCACCGGCTTGGCGGCAGCCTGGACCGGCCTGGCCTTCGCGCCACGCGTCCCGAGGCTGGCCCGCAGCGCCTCGACCAGGTCGATGACCTGGCCGCCACCGCTCGACTCGGTCTCATGCGGCTCGTTGGCGACGATCTGCTTGCCGGCGATCTTCTCGTCGATGGCGGCGAGGATGCGTTTCTTCTCCTCGTCCTCGAACATGGTCGGGTCGTAGGTGTCTTCGCTGATCTGCTCGATGAGCTGCATGGCGAGCTTGAGCTCGGCCGGCGAGACGCTGACCTTCTCGATCTCGAGCTCCTTCATGGAGCGCACCTCGTCGGCATAGAGCAACTGCTGCAGGACCAG
>JBDTCA010000155.1:0-2841 GCA_039923815.1 Caldimonas sp.
CGCCGGATCGACGCTGCCGCCGGCCTCGTCTCGTTCGCATGCAAGCTGCCTTCGGACCTTGCCGCGACCGTGCGCGAACGTGGTGCCGAACACGCCGACGGCCTCAACGGCGCCGTCGCCGAGTTGCTTCGCAAGGGTCTCGGCAAGTAGCGAGATGGCGCGGTCATGAGCGCTGACGCCTTCGATCTCTTCATCATCGGTGCCGGCAGTGGCGGCGTACGCGCCGCGCGCATGGCCGGCCAGCGCGGCGCCCGCGTCGCCGTGGCCGAAGATGCCGCCCTCGGCGGCACCTGCGTCAACCTCGGCTGCATTCCGAAGAAGCTCTACAGCTTTGCCGCCCACTACGCCGAAAGCTTCGAGGAAGCCCACGGCTTTGGCTGGTCCGCGCAGCGGCCCGTGCTGGACTGGGCCACGCTGAAAGCCAATCGTGCGCGCGAGATCACGCGCCTCAACGGCATCTACGACCAGCTCATGACCGGCGCCGGCGTCACGGTCATGCGCGGCCGCGCCCGCATCTCTGGCGCCCACAAAGTGGAGGTGGGAGGCGAGCGATATCGCGCCGAGAAGATCGTCGTCGCCACGGGCGGCTGGCCGGTGCCGCCCGACGTGCCCGGTGGCGAGCTGGCCATCAGCTCCAACGAGATCTTCGACCTCGCCGAGTTTCCGCGCCGCCTCGTCGTCGTCGGCGGCGGCTACATCGCCTGCGAGTTCGCGTCGATCTTCGACGGCCTCGGTGCAGCCGTCACGCAGCTCTACCGCGGCGAGCAGATCCTGCGCGGCTTCGACGACGAAGTGCGTCATTTCGTCGCTGCCGAGATGAAGAAGAAGGGCGTCGACCTGCGGGTCGGCGCCAAGGCCGTCTCTCTGGCGCGAACGAGCGGCGGTGCCATCCGTGTCGTGCTCGACGGCGGCGGCGAGCTCGAGACCGATGCGGTGCTCTACGCCACCGGCCGGGCGCCCAATACCTCCGGCCTCGGTCTCGAGGCGCTCGGCGTTGCGTTGGCGCCCAACGGCGCCGTGATCGTCGACGACCGCTATCGCACCAACGTCGACCACGTCTACGCCGTCGGTGACGTCATCGACCGCGTCCAGCTCACTCCGGTGGCTCTGGCCGAAGCGATGTCGCTGGTCGAAGACCTGTTCGGCGGCACTTCGCGGAGCGTCGACTACACGCACATTCCGACGGCGGTGTTCACGCACCCGAGCATCGGCACCATCGGTTTTTCGGAGCAGGCAGCACGGGCGCGTTTCGAGAAGATCAGCGTCTACCGGACCGACTTCAAGGCGCTGCGCCACACCCTGTCGGGCAGCAGCGAGCGAACGCTGATGAAGCTGATCGTCGACGACGCCACCGATCGCGTCGTCGGCCTTCACATGGTGGGCGCCGATGCCGGCGAAACGATCCAGGGTTTCGCGGTGGCCATGAAGGCGGGCGCCACCAAGGCCGTGTTCGACGCCACCCTGGGCATTCACCCGACGGCAGCCGAGGAGTTCGTGACGATGCGCCAGCCCGTGGTGGCATCATCCTGAGCCGTTTTCGCCGCCCCTGTCGACCATGCTTCTGCCGCTTCGCTCTCAGTCCGTCCCGATCGCTTTGGCCCTGTGTCTTTGCCTCGTTGCCGGTGCAACCGACGCCGCCGAGAAGTCACGCAACGCGGCGGCCTCGAGGGGCCCCCAGGATCGGGTGCTGACCCCCGCGCAGCTGAAGGAATGCGTCGACCAGAAGACACAGTTGCAGGCGCAGGCCGACGCCGCTCAGAAAACCAAGGCCGACCTGACTGCGCAGAAAGGCGAGATCGACGTCAGCGGCACCGCAATCGATGACGAGCTTGCCGGGCTCGACCGCACGAGCGCGCAAGCTGTCGAGGCCCATAACGCCAAGGTCGACCAACGCAGCCTGCGGATCGATGCGTATCAGGCCCGTGTTACGGCCTACAACAGCGAGGCCGAGACCATCACGGCGAGTCGCCAGGCCTATGCCAAGGCGTGTGAGAGCCGTCGCTACGACGACCGCGACATGGCCGACCTGAAGCGCAAGAAATGATCGCGCCCGACGCCAACCCGCTTCTGCAGCCCTGGACCGACCCGTACGGTCTGCCACCCTTCGCGAGCACGCGGGCCGAGCACTTTCCGCCGGCTTTCGCCGTGGCAATGAAGACCCATCTCGACGAGATCGAAGCCGTCGCTTCAGCCACCAGCGTTGCGACCTTCGACAACACGATCGCGGCGCTCGACCGCGCCGGTCGACTGTTCGATCGCGTCGCCAGCATGTTCCACAACCTGACGGCGAGCGAGACCTCGCCGGCCCTGCACTCGGTGGAGCGCCACATGGCACCGCTGCTCGCCGCGCACGACAGCCGCATCTACATGCACGCCGGCGCGTTCGCACGCGTCGACGCTCTTCATGCACACGGTGCCACGCTCGGTCTCGACGCCGAGCAGCGTCGCGTCCTCGATCGCTTCCACACCGATTTCGTTCGCGCCGGTGCCAGGCTCGATCCTGCCGGCCAGAGGCGTTATGCCGGGGTGATGCAACGGCTCGCCGAGCTGACCACACGGTTCGGCCAGAACGTGCTCGCCGACGAGTCGGGCTTTCGCCTCGTGCTGCGTGGCGAGGCCGATCTCGCCGGCCTGCCGCCGTTCGTGCGGGCAGCCGCGCGGCAGGCGGCCGTCGAGCGTGGCTCCCCTGATGCCGACGCCGACGTGTCGCTGATCACCTTGTCGCGTTCGCACATCGTGCCGTTCCTGACCTTTTCCGAACGCCGCGATCTGCGCGAGCAGGCATGGCGCGCATGGACGTCGCGTGGCGAGCATGCCGGCGAAAGCGACAACCGCGGGATC
>JBDTCA010000156.1:0-14367 GCA_039923815.1 Caldimonas sp.
GGCTTCGTCGATCTCGGCCAGCCCTATCCGTTCTTCCTGGCCCACCAGCTCGACACGCCGCATGCGGGCTTCGACCTCAAGCTCGGCCCGCCCGCCGACTGGATCGTCGAATGGAAGTACGACGGCATCCGGGCCCAGGTCGTCAAGCGCGGCGGCCAGGTCTGGATCTGGTCACGCGGCGAGGAGCTGATCACCGAGCGCTTTCCCGAGGTTGTCGCAGCGGCTTCGAGCTTGCCCGACGGCACGGTGCTCGACGGCGAGATCGTGGTCTGGCGAGATGGCGCAGTGCAGCCCTTCGCGCTGCTGCAGCAGCGCATCGGCCGCAAGCTGCTGACGAAGAAGGTGCTTGCCGAGGCGCCGGCGGGCTTCATCGCCTACGACCTGCTCGAACACGCCGGCACCGACCTGCGCGAGCGGCCGCAGCACGAGCGGCGGCTGCAGCTCGAAGCCGTTGCGGCGGCGCACCCGGCCGTGCACCTTTCGCCTTTCGAGACGCGCGCCAGCTGGGCCGAGCTCGCCGAGCTGCGCCGCGAATCCCGGGCGCGCGGCGTCGAGGGCTTCATGCTCAAGCACCGCGAGGCGCGCTACGGCACCGGCCGCCGGAAGCAGGACGATCTCGCCGCCGGCACCTGGTGGAAATGGAAGATCGAGCCGCTCAGCGTCGATTGCGTGCTCATCTATGCGCAGGCCGGCCACGGCCGCCGCGCCAGCGTCTACACCGACTACACCTTCGCCGTCTGGAACCGCACGCCGCGCAACGCCGCCGAGGCCCAGGCGGTGATCGAGGCGATCGCGAAAAAGGAGCCGGCGCAACCCGACGCGCTGCAGCTGGTCGCCTTTGCGAAAGCGTATTCAGGCCTGACCGACGAGGAGTTCAAGGTCGTCGACCGCATCATCCGCCGCGACACGCTCGAGAAGTTCGGGCCGGTGCGCAGCGTCAAGCCTTCGCTCGTGTTCGAGCTCGGGTTCGAGGGCATCAACCGGAGCGCGCGCCACAAGAGCGGCATCGCCGTGCGCTTCCCGCGCATGCTGCGGATCCGCGACGACAAGCCGATCCACGAAGCCGACACCCTGCAGCAGCTCGAGACGCTGCTGGCGCTGCATCACAACGTCGCCGCCGAAGACGCTGCCTAGCCGGCGAGACCGGCACGCAGCTCCGGCGCGGCGCGCAGGCGGCCGACCTCGATGCCGTTCCAGTTCTTGAGCGTGACATCGGCCAGGCCGTGTACGAAGGTGGCCTCTGCATCGTCGAGTTTGACCAGCGCCTCGATCGCGGCCGCCATCACGACTTCGGCCGCGCGCGCGTTGTTGCCGTCGTCGACCTTGATCGCGATGCCCAGGCCGCGGTCGGGCAGGGCGGCGCAGTAGACGCCCTCGGCACCGACCTTGCAGAACACCCGCTCGCCGAGCCGTTCCATGACCTGGGTGTCGAAGCGGCCGGTACCGGCGACGAGGAAGGGATGGCGGGCGACGGCGCTGCGCAGGCGCCAGGCCGCGTCGGCGTGCTCGGCTGACAAGCGGGCGCCGGTGGCGATGCGCGCGAACGACTGCGCGAGATTGACGAGCGGAATCGCGAAGGTCGGGATGGAGCAGCCGTCGGTGCCGCGCGGCGCCTTTGCCAGGTCGTAGCCCGTCGCCGACTGCACCGCCGCGGTGACGGCACGCATGACCTCGTGATCGGGCGCGACGTAGCCCTTCGCGAAGCGGCGCAGGTCGACGCCGTTGCAGAGCTGGCAGGCCAGGCCGAGAAAGCCGGCGTGCTTGCCCGAGCAGTTGTTGTTGAGCGCGCTCGGCACCCGGCCGGCTGCGGCCATCTCGCGCTGCACGGTCTCGCGATAGGGCCAGTGCGTTCCGCACTCGAGCGCCTCGAGGTCGAGACCCGCCTTGGCGAGCAGGCCCTCGACGGTGGCGACGTGGCGCGGTTCGCCGCCGTGCGAGGCGCAGACAACGGCGAGCTCCTCGTCGCCGAGGCCGAGGTGATCGGCGGCGCCGCTGGCGACGAGCGGCAGGGCCTGCAGGACCTTGATGGCCGAACGCGGAAAGATCGGCAGCGCGATGTCGCCGAGGGATGCGACGACGTGGCCGTCGGCATCGCACACCGCGAAGGCGCCGCGGTGCGCGGACTCGCGCTCGTTGCCGCGCATCGCTTCGACCAGAACCGGGTTCGACATGGCTTCGTCTCGCTTCGAAAAGAGATGATCGACTGTAGCGGCGGCGCGTCCGGGTGGCCCCGACAATGCGCGCCCATGTCCGCCACCGCTCTGGCTCTCGTCCTCGCCGCCGCCATGCTGCACGCGTCGTGGAACGTGGTCGCCAAGAAGACCGGCGGCGATGCCCGCTTCGCGCTCATGGCGGCACTTCTGCTCGTCGTGGTCTGGGCGCCGCTCGGCCTCTGGGTGGCGTGGCGCGCGGTGCCGCTCTGGGGCGTGGTCGAGTGGGCGGTGCTGCTGGCGAGCGCGGTCGTCCATGTCTTCTATTTCACGACGCTGCTGCGCGGCTACCGGCTTGCCGACCTCACCGTCGTCTATCCGGTGGCGCGCGGCAGCGGTCCGCTGCTGGCATCGTTCGGCGCTGTCGTCTGGCTCGGCGAATCGATGAGCGCGGTGGCCGCGGCCGGCGTCGCGGGCGTCGTGCTCGGTGTCTTCTTCATCGCTGGCGGACCGCAGCTGTGGTCGAAGGTGCACGACCCGGCGCAGCGCGCTCGCGTGCGTGCCGGCATCGGCTGGGGTGCGGCGACCGGCGCGCTCATCGCCGGCTACACGCTGATCGACGGCTATGCCGTCAAGGTGCTGCTGATCTCGCCGATCCTGGTCGACTACGTCGGCAATCTCTTTCGCGTGCCGTTCCTGCTGCCTTCCGCGCTTCGCGACCGGCGCGGCTTCGGCGCGCTCTGGCGCACGCAGTGGCGCGCGGCGCTGGTGATCGCCGTGCTCGGGCCGCTCGGCTATGTGCTCGTGCTCTACGCGATGACACTGGCGCCGCTCAGCCACGTGGCGCCGGCCCGAGAGGTCTCGATGCTGTTCGCGGCCTTGCTCGGCGGCCGCCTGCTCGGCGAGGGTGACCGTGCCTCGCGCCTGCTCGGCGCGGGTTGCATCGCCGGCGGCGTCGCAGCCCTGGCCCTGGGTTGACGGCGATGCGCCTGGCCGGCATCGACTTCACTTGCGCGCCTTCGCGCCGCAAGCCGATCACGGTCGCCACCGGCCAGCTCGAAGGTGCCGTGCTGCGGCTCGGCGGCATCGCCGAGCTGACCACGCTCGCGGGCTTCGAGGCGTGGCTCGGCGAAGCCGGTCCCTGGCTCGGCGCGTTCGACTTCCCGTTCGGCCTGCCCCGCGAGTTCGTCGAGGCTGCCGGGCTCGGCACGAGCTGCGCCGACGTGATCGGCACGGTGCGCTCGCGCTGCCCGACACGCATGGCCTGGCGCGCCTTCATCGACGCCTGGGGCAACACCCGCCCCGCCGGCACGCGGCTGCTCCACCGCCGCACCGATCTGGCGTCGCCGGCGGCGTCGACGAGTCCGATGCAGTCGCGCTACGTGCCCGTCGCCTTCATGTACTACGAAGGCGTGGCGCGGCTGGTGGCGAGCGGCGTCTCGATGCCCGGCCTGCACGACGGTGACCCGCGTCGCGTCGCCCTCGAGGGCTATCCGCGCCGACTCGCGCACGCCTTTGTCGGCCGGCGCTCGTACAAGAACGGCGACGACGACGATCGACGGGCCAGCCGCGAGGAGATCGTCGCCATGCTCGAAGGCAAGGCAGGCGGTTTCGGTTTCGCGCTGGCCTGCGACGCGCCGACGCGCGCATCGTTGCTCGCTGACGCCAGCGGCGATCGCCTCGATGCCGTGCTGTGCCTCGTGCAGGCCGCCGTGGCGTCGACGAAGCCGCGCTACGGGTTGCCGGACACGGTCGACGCGGTCGAGGGCTGGATCGCGACCGACTGACGTGCCGGCGTCAGGCGCCATCTTCGAGCCGCTCGAACGCGGCGAAGGGTGATGCGCCCTGCCGTCGGCGCAGGCGGTGTCTTGGGCGGCGTCATGCGAAAGATCCGAGCGTGTCTGCTAAGGTCAGTTCGCCTCTTTTCCTTCACACTTTTTGTTCTCCCTCATGGAATTCGCTGCCTGGTCGGCCGTCGTGGGCCTGTTGCTGATCGTCATGGCGCTCAGCGACTCCGTGCTGGCCCGCCTGCCGCTCAGCACCTCGATGCTCTACCTGCTCGCCGGCGTCGCGGCGAGTCCGCTCTGGCTCGGCTGGGCCAGCGTCTCGCCGGCCACGCATACGCTGATCCTCGAGCGCCTGGCCGAAGTCGTGGTGCTGCTGTCGCTGTTCGGCTCCGGCCTGAAGATGAGCCTGGGCCTCACCGACGGACGCTGGCTGCTGCCGCTGCGTCTGTCACTGGTGTCGATGGTGATCACGGTCGCGGTCATCGCCGGACTCGGCGTCGCCTGGCTCGGCCTGTCGCTGGGCGCGGCGATCCTGCTCGGCGGCATCCTGGCGCCGACCGACCCTGTGCTGGCATCCGACGTGCAGGTCGGCGACCCGGGAGACCGCGATCGGCTCCGCTTCTCGCTGACCGGCGAGGCGGGCCTCAACGACGGCACCGCGTTCCCGTTCGTGTTCCTCGGTCTCGGCCTGCTCGGATTGCACGACATCGGCGCCGGTGGCTGGCGCTGGCTCGCCGTCGACGTCGTCTGGAGCGTGGCCGCCGGCCTCGCCGTCGGCGCCATCCTCGGCACCCTGGTCGGCCGCCTCGTGTTGTACCTGCGCCGCGCCCACAAGGAAGCCGTGGGCGGTGACAACTTTCTCGCCTTCGGCCTGATCGGACTGGCCTATGGCGTCGCCCACTTCGCCCACGGCTACGGCTTTCTTGCCGTGTTCGCGGCCGGCGTCGCGTTGCGACGGCTGGAGCAACGCGCCTCCGCCGAGAGCTCCGTACCCGTCCGGTCGCGCGCTGCCGCCACCGCAAAAGGCGGCAGCACCGGCGGCGATTCGGCCATGGCCGCCGCCGAGGCGCACGCCGACCCGGACGCGTCGCATGCCGAGCAGATCGCCACCGACCCGAAGCACGCACCGGCCTTCATGGCTCACGCCGTGCTCAGCTTCAACGAGCAGATCGAACGCATCGGCGAAGTCGTCGCGGTCGTGGCCATCGGCATGCTTCTCTGGGCCGTCGAGTGGCATCTTGCATCGTGGCTCTTCGTGGTTGCCATGCTCGTCGTCGTGCGGCCGGTATCGGTCGCGATCGGACTGGCACGGTCACGCACCTCGCGGACCCAGCGCGGCATGATCGGCTGGTTCGGCATCCGCGGCATCGGCTCGCTCTACTACCTCATGTACGCCACCAATCACGGTCTCGACGCCGCGCTCGCCACGCAGCTGACGGCACTGACGATCTCGGTGGTCGTCGTCTCGATCGTCGTCCATGGCATCTCGGTGACGCCGCTGATGACGTTGTACGAGAAGGCCAAGCCGTCGGCCCGACGGCGCACCTGAGCGGCCGGTGGCAAGCCGTGCGGGCGTGACGCCGAGGGCCGCCCCGGCACGCAAGGCCAGAACACCCGCGGCGTCGATCGCGAGCGGCGAGGCCTGGTTTGCGGCGCGCGGCTGGACGCCGTTTCCGTTCCAGCGCGAGATGTGGGCGGCCATCGCGGCAGGCAGGAGTGGCCTGCTGCATGCGAGCACGGGCTCGGGCAAGACCTACGCCGTCTGGTTCGGTGCGCTCGATCGCGCCGCCGCGCTCGGCATCAAGGCCGCGGCTGCCCACCCGCCGCCGCTCGGGGTGCTCTGGTTGACACCGATGCGCGCCCTCGCAGCCGATTCGGCGCGCGCCATCAGCGCGCCGCTCGACGAGCTCGGCCTGGGCTGGTCGGTCGGGATCCGCACCGGTGACACGCCGTCGGCGGAACGCGCCCGGCAGGACCGGCGCTTCCCGACGGCACTCGTCACCACGCCCGAGTCGCTCAGCCTGATGCTGACCCGCGAGCACGCCCGCGACGAGCTCGCAGGTATCCACACGGTGATCGTCGACGAGTGGCACGAGCTCATGGGCAGCAAGCGCGGCGTGCAGGTGCAGCTCGCGATCGCGCGCCTGCGCAGCTTCAATCCGGCGGTTTCCGTCTGGGGCCTGAGCGCCACGCTCGGCAACCTGCAGGAGGCGATGAACGTGCTCGTCGGCGACGAGGGCGGCACGCTGGTGCAGGGCCGCGTCGACAAGCGCATCGTCATCGACACGCTGCTGCCCGACAACCCGGGCCGATTCTCATGGGGCGGCCACCTCGGCAAGCAGATGCAGATGCCGGTCGTCGAGGAGATCGAGCGCTCGGGGCCGACGCTGGTCTTTGTCAACATGCGTTCTCAGGCCGAGGCCTGGTACCAGCTCATTCTCGAGCAGCGGCCCGAGTGGGCCGGTGTCGTCGCCCTCCACCACGGCTCGCTCGACCGGGAGGTCCGGGACTGGGTCGAGATGGGCCTGAAGGAGGGCCGGCTCAGAGCCGTCGTGGCGACCTCGTCGCTGGACCTCGGTGTCGACTTCCTGCCGGTCGAGCGCGTGCTGCAGATCGGCTCGGCGAAAGGCGTCGCGCGCCTGTTGCAGCGCGCCGGCCGCAGCGGCCACGCACCGGGTCGCGCCAGCCGCATCACGCTGGTGCCCACCAATACGCTCGAGCTTGTCGAGGCGGCGGCGGCAAGGCGGGCGGCGCAGGCCGGCAACATCGAGAAGCGCGCCACGCCCGACAAGCCCTTCGACGTCCTCGTCCAGCACCTCGTCACGGTCGCGCTCGGCGGCGGCTTTACGGCCGACGCGATGTACGCGGAGGTGACTCGCGCCTGGGCCTACCGCAAGCTGACGCGCGCCGAGTTCCAGTGGACGCTCGACTTCGTCGTCCAGGGCGGCTCCAGCCTCACGGCCTATCCCGAGTACCACCGCGTCGTCGACGTCGACGGCAGCTACCGCGTGCCCGACCGCGGCGTCGCGCGGCGCCACAAGCTCGGCATCGGCACCATCGTCAGCGACTCGTCGATGCAGGTGAAGTACCTGTCCGGCGGCCGCATCGGCACGGTCGAAGAGGGTTTCGTCGCCCGCCTACGCAAGGGCGACTGCTTCATCTTCGCCGGTCGCAACCTCGAGTTCATCCGCGCCGAGGAGATGACGTGCTATGTCAAGCGCAACGAGTCGAAGAAGGCGGCCATGATCAGCTGGGCCGGCGCCAAGATGCCGCTCTCGAACGAGCTCGCCGACGCGGTGCTCGAGGTCCTGGCCGGCGCCGCCGAGGGCGACTTCTCGGAGCCCGAGCTCGAGGCGGCGCGGCCGATGCTCGAGACCCAGGCGCATCTGTCGCGCTTGCCGACGCCCGGCACGCTGCTCATCGAACGATTGCAGTCGCGCGAGGGCCAGCATCTCTTTGTCTATCCGTTCGCGGGCCGCAATGCCCACATCGGCCTGGGCAGCTTGCTGGCGTGGCGCCTCGCGAAGGATTCGCCGAACACCTTCAGCATTTCCATCAACGACTACGGCTTCGAACTGCTGAGCGCATTGCCGGTCGACCCCGAACCGCTGCGCGACCAGAGCCTGTTCGCGGAAGGCGATCTCCTCCACGACGTCTTCGCCAGCCTCAATTCGAGCGAACTGGCGCGGCGGCGTTTTCGCGAGATCGCGCGGGTCGCCGGCCTGATCTCGACCGGGTATCCCGGGCAGAAGAAAAGCACCCGGCAGCTGCAGGCGTCCAGCACGCTGTTCTACGAGGTGTTCCGCAAGTACGACGCCGACAACATGCTGCTGACCCAGGCGCAAAGCGAGGTGCTGAGCCAGGAGCTCGACATCGCCCGGCTGGCCGAAGTGCTGGCGCGGATGCGCCGGCAGAAGGTGACCTACGTCGAGCTCGCGGTACCGAGCCCGTTCGCGTTGCCGCTCATGGTCGAGCGCTTTCGCGAGAAGCTCAGTACCGAGAAGCTGAAGGACCGCCTCGAGCGGATGCTCAAGGACATGGAACGAGAAGCGGTCAGCGTTGAAGGAAGCTCAGCAGGTCCTTCGTGAATCGTTCCTTCTCGGTCGCGAACAGGCCGTGCGGCGCGCCGTCGTACTCGATCAGCGTGGCGTTGGCGATGCCCTTCGCGGCGGCGCGGCCGGCGGCGTCGATGGGCACGGTCTTGTCGCCGGTGCCGTGGATGATGAGGGTCGGGCAACGGAACGCCGGCAGGTCGGGGCGGAAGTCGGTGGTCGCGAAGGCCTGTGCGCACGCAAGCGTCGGCTTCAGGCCGGCCTGCATCGCGACCGTCCACGATGCGTGCGCCTGCTCTTCACTGGTCGGGTGGGAAACCATGCCGATGCCGTAGAAGGACTTCAGGAAACCGGCGAAGAACTTCGCCCGGTCTTCCTTGATCGCCTGGGTGATGCCGGCGAAGACAGACGCGTCGGTGCCGTCGGGGTTGTCGGGGGTCTTCAACATGAAGGGCACGACCGACGAGATCAGTGCCGCTTTCGTCACCCCCTTGCCGCCGTGTCGCGACATGTAGCGAGCGACCTCGCCGCCTCCCATCGAGAAGCCGACGATGGCGGCGTCGTTCGCGCCCGTGTGCTCCATCACCGCGGCCAGATCGTCGGCGAGGGTGTCGTAGGTGTAGCCCGACCACGGCTGGCTCGAGCGTCCGAAGCCGCGCCGGTCGTAGGCGATGGCACGCATGCCTGCGTCGGCGATGGCCATTGCCTGGTCGTCCCAGCTGTCCGACGAGAGCGGCCAGCCGTGAATGAGGATGACCGGACGGCCACTGCCCCAATCCTTGTAGTAGAGCTGGGTCTGGTCCTGCGTGGTGACGTAAGGCATGGGAATCCTGCGGGTGGTTGGAGACTGATTTCAGGCCTGGTGCATGACGTTGTATGTCGGCTCGCGGGACTGCGTGGGGTAGGAGCAATCCATCACAATCTGCGCCTCATGCTCGCCTTCGACCGCCGCGCCGCGAAGATCACCTGGACCGTCGCCCTCGTGGCGCTGGGTTTGTTCGCCGTGTATTCGGTGCGGCGCACGCTGTTCGTGTTTCTTCTCGCGGTCTTCTTCTCGTACATGGTCTATCCGGCAGTGCGCCGGATCGCCCTGTTCGCGCCGAAGCGGCTGTCGCGGATGGCGGCGACAGCAATCGTCTTCATCGCGCTCGTGCTGGCGTTCGTGGGCGTTCTCGCGGCGATCGGCCCGCCGCTGGCGGAGCAGGCCTCGAAGCTCGCCGAGCAGCTGCCCGCACTGGCCCGCGATCCGAAGGCGCTCGACAAGATCCCGATGCCCGACTGGCTGGCGCCCTTTCGCGTCCGCGTCGCCCAGTTCGTGCGCGAGCAGTCCGATGCGAAGACGTCCTACGCCTTGCCGATCGCGCGCCAGATCGGCCAGATCGCGCTCGAGCTGGCGAGCAATCTCCTCTACGTCGTGCTCATTCCCATCCTTGCCTTCCTGTTCATCAAGGACGGCACCGCGATGCGCGACGGATTCCTGCGCTGGGTCCAAGGCGTCGGCCATGGTTCGATGTGGCGACACATCGTCGACGACCTCGATGTCCTTCTCGGCCGCTACATCCGCGCCTTGCTGATCCTGTCGGGCGCGACGGTCGCCGTCTATTCGATCTTCTTCTCGGTGGCCGGCGTGCCCTATGGCCTGCTGCTCGCCGCGCTGGCGGGGGTGCTCGAGTTCATTCCCGTGGTCGGGCCGCTCGTCGCGGCCCTGGCCTGCCTCGTCGTCGCCGGTCTGAGCGGCTACGACCACGTGTTGCTGCTGGTCGTGTTCATCGGCCTGTACCGGTTGGTACAGGACTACGTCGTCAACCCGTACCTCATGAGCGGCGGTGTCGAGGTGCCTGCGCTGATGGTCCTGTTCGGCCTGCTGGCGGGCGAAGAACTCGGCGGCGTCGTCGGCATCTTCCTGTCGGTACCCGCGCTGGCTGCGACGAAGATCGTCGTCGCGCGAATCGCGCAGGAAGTGCGGGGACGACCCTCACCCGGGCTGCTCGTCACGCCACCGGCCGCCGAGATCGAGCGACCGTCCTAGGGTGAAAGTGGTCTAGCGGGTTGGCGGCGCCCAGTTCGCCTGCAGACGGGCCCAGCCCTCGGCGCCGAGCGCCGCCAGCGTTCGCAGGTTGGCCTCGTAGATCGAGTCGGGATCCGAGAGCACGGCGACCGCACGCTCGACGCTGCTCTCGCGCAGCAGATGCAGCGTCGGATAGGGCGAGCGGTTCGTCGCGTTGGTCACGTCGCCCTCGTCCGTGCCCTCGAACCGGTAGTGCGGATGAAAGCTCGCGACCTGGATCACGCCTTCGAGATCGAGGCCGCGAACGGCGTCGTCGGCTTCGTCCAGGAACTGGTTGAAGGCCTCGAAGTCGGCCGGCACGTTCGGGCAGACCAGGAGCGACGTCTCCGCGATCGCCGGGTCGGCGGCGGCGAGATCCGCGAGCTCGTCGGCCAGATCACTGCGCAACGCCGCCCAGCCGCGCGCGTCGCTGATGACGAAGCGCACCTGGTCTTTCGCGCGCACCGCCTTCGCGAACGGGCAAAGGTCCAGGCCGATGACCGCCTGCTCGAGCCAGGAGACGGTGGCGGCGACGGCGCTGCGGCCCGTGTCGGCCAGGGGCGGGTCGGTGTCGAACAGGGTGGCGCGCATGGTGCCGATTGTCGTCCGGGCTCGTGTCAGGAGAGCGGCTGCGCCGGGCGCCGAGCAGCCGATCGGGCTCCGACCGACAACTGCGGTCAGGCCGGCGCCGGCAGCAACCACGCTGCGACGCGGTCGAGCATTCCGACGAGCACTTGCGCGTCATTGCGGCCGGACTTCGCGCGAACGTGGAACGCATGGTCGGCGTCGTCGACGAGATGCAGCGTCGCACGCTCGCCGAGCCGGTCGATCACCTCCCGCAGCAAGGCGGTGTCGGCGAGCTCGTCGCGGGTGCCCTGCAGGAACAGCATCGGCAGTGCGACGGCGTCGAGGTGCGCGGCGCGCTCGATCGCAGGCTTGCCGACGGGATGCAGCGGGAAGCCGAAGAAGACGAGGCTGGAGACGCCTTGGAGGTGAGCCAGCGCTTCGGCCTGCGAGGTCATGCGGCCGCCGAACGACTTGCCGCCGGCCGCGAGCGGCAAACCCGGCCAGCGCCGTGCGGCTTCGGCCACGGCAGCGCGGACGACGGCGTGCGCGAGCTTCGGCGGGTCGGGCCGTTTCGAGCCGCGTTCCATGTAGGCGAACTGGGTGCGCAGCGTCGCGATGCCAAGTGCAGCAAGGCCCTCGGCCACCGCCACCATGAACGGGTGCGCCATGCCTGCGCCGGCGCCGTGTGCGAAGACATAGGCGGCGCGAGGCTCGGCTGGGGACTGGGCGAGTGCCGACACGCGCTCGCCGGTGTCGACTTCGATGACGGTGGACTCGGTGCTGCTCATGCGACGCAGGCTACAACGGGCGGCGAGCCGTGCAACAGCGCGTGCAACAGCGCGTGCGACAGAATCTCGCGATGAGCACTGCCCCGTCGCCTGCTGTCGCCGCTGCCTTCGCCCCCGGCGGCGTGCTGCGCGCCTCGATCAATCTCGGCAACCCGATCCTTGCCGGTCGCGATGCCGGCGGCGCACCGAGCGGCGTCTCCGTCGACCTGGCGGGCGCCCTCGCCACCCGCCTCGGCGCACGCCTCGAGCTGCTGGCCTTCGACACCGCAGCGGAGTCGGTGGAGAGCGTCAGGCGCGGCGCTGCCGATGTCGGCTTCTTCGCCATCGACCCGCTGCGCGGCGAAGGCATCCGGTTCAGCGCGGCCTACGTGCTGATCGAAGGCGCCTACCTGGTGCGTGACGACTCTTCACTGATCGACAACAGCGAGGTCGACCGTACCGGCACGCGCGTGATGGTCGGCCGCGGCAGTGCGTACGACCTCTACCTGTCACGCGCACTGAAAGCGGCCGAGATCGTTCGCGCCTCGAGTTCGCCGGCGGTGGTGGCCACGTTCCTGGCCGAGAACGTCGAGGTCGCCGCGGGGGTCAGGCAGCAGCTCGAGGCCGACGCGTCACGCCTCGGCGGCCTGCGCCTCCTGCCCGGCCGCTTCATGGTCATCGAGCAGGCCATGGGCGTGCCGCGGGATCGCGGTGGCGACGTCGCGCAGGCGCTCTCGCTGTTCGTCGAATGGGCCAAGCGGAGCGGCTTCGTCGCCGACGCACTCCAGCGGCACGGCATCCGCGGCGCGGTGGTGGCACCGACAGCCTGAGCCGAACTGCAAAGGCCGAAATATCGTCGGCCGGCTTTCTGCATCGCTCGTGGCGCCAGCGTCCGAATTCGGGGCGCGCCTCGTGGCGACGTGACCGCGTGCTAGTCGCGAATGTCCCGTGCCCGCGCGATCACGGCAGCGCAGGTCTTCACGGCGCTGGCCGGCTCGGCCGGCTTGGCGATGTGGTCGTCGAAGCCGCTGGCCAGGGCCGCTTGCCGATCCTCGGGCCGGGCGAAGGCGGTGAGCGCGATCACCGGCAGGGCGGTCGAGACTTCTCGCATGCGCTGCAGCAGCGCGTAGCCGTCGGCATCGGGCATGCCGATGTCGCAGAGCACGAGCGCCGGCACCTCCGCCTGCAAGGCTGCCATCGCTTCGGCCGCATTGCCGGCGCCGGTGGCAGCTGCGCCGAAGCGACCCAGCAGGGCGATCATGACGGCACGGTTCTCGTCATCGTCGTCGACGACGAGGATGCTCGCGTCGCGCAACTCGCTGAGCTCGTCGGTGCCGGGCAGGGTCTCGTCGAACTCCATCGAATGTCCGGCCGCTGCGCTGGCGGCGGACCGTGGTTGTCGAAACGGCAGCGTCACCCGGAAAGTCGTGCCCAAACCCGGGCCGGCGCTGGTCGCGGCGATCGTGCCGCCGTGCATCTCGACCAGGCTCCGGCTGATCGACAGGCCAAGGCCGAGGCCGCTGTAACGCCGCGTCGACGAGCTGTCGGCCTGCGCAAAACGATCGAACAGGCGCGGCAGGAAGTCGGCTGCGAGACCGATGCCGGTGTCGGTCACGTAGACCACGACAGATGCGTCTTCGGCCCGCACGCCGACCTCGACGCTGCCACCGGCAGGCGTGAACTTGACCGCGTTGGTGAGCAGGTTCCAGAGCACCTGCTGCAGCCGGTCGGGATCGCAGTCGACCTGTGACGGCACGTCGCCGACCGGGCCGTGAAGCGCGACGCCCTTGCGCATCGCGTCGACGCGAACGGCGTCGAGGGCGGCCATGATCGTCGGCGCGAGTGGCACGCTCTGCAACCGCAGGTGGACCTTGCCGGAGACGATGCCGTTCATGTCGAGAAGGTCGGCGATGAGCCTTGCCTGTGCCCGCGCGTTGTGCGAAATGCGCTTTGCGGCGTCGGCGGTCTGGGTCGGCGTCAACGTCCCCGTGCGCAGCATTTCCGACCAGCCGAGGATCGCGTTGAGCGGCGTGCGAAGCTCGTGGCTCAGCGTGGCGAGGAACTCGTCCTTGAAGCGATTCGCGTCTTCGGCGGCCGCGCGTGCGGCGCGCTCGGATACCGCCAGCGCCGCCAGTTGCGCGCCCTGCTGGACGCGCGAGGTGATGTCGCGTGTGGAGCCCGCCACCGTGACGAGCGAGCCGTCGGCCTCGGGGACGGGATTGAAGATGTATTCGTACCAGCCGCTCTGGCCGGTCGGGCTGGCGTAGAACGTTTCGCCGCGGCTCTGGGCGCCGGTCGTGAAGACCGTCTCGATCTGCTCGTCGAGGCGGGCCGCGAGCTCGGTCGGGTAGGGCAGCTCGGAGAAGGTCTTGCCGACGATCCCGTCGAGCGTCAGGCCCAGCAGGTCGAGCAGGCCCTTGTTGGCGTAGGTGAAGCGGTGCGCGCGGTCGAAGGTGTAGGCGAAGTCGTCGATCGACGACAGCACGATGTCGAAGACCCGACTCTTGGCTTCGTGCTGCGCGGCCTCCGTGCGCGCACGTTGCTCGGCCTCCACGTGCTCGGTGATGTCGTGGCCCTCGACGACGATGCCGATGGCCTGACCGGCGGCGTCCATCACCGGCTGGTAGACGAAGTCGACGAAGCGCTGCTCGGGCGGACCTCCCGGGGTGCGCGCGAGCCGTACCGGGACGCCCTTGCCCACGAAGGGCTGGCGCGACGCCAGCACGCCGTCGAGGATCGCGACGAAGCCCTGGTCAGCCGCTTCGGGGATCGCGACGGCGAGCGGCCTGCCGATCAGCTCGCGGTCGCCCACCAGCCGGTAGTACGACGCGTTGGCGAGTGTGAAGACGTGCTCGGGACCTTCGAACGCCACGATGAAGTCGGGAGCCTGCTCGAACAGCAGGCGCAGCAGAGAGGTCGTCGACAGCATCTCCGCAGTATGGCGGCCCGAAGCCGTCATCGGCCCCCGCGGTCGGCGTGCACCGGGAAGTCAGTCGA
>JBDTCA010000157.1:0-6383 GCA_039923815.1 Caldimonas sp.
GGCGCCAACATCGCCATCAACGGCGGCCAGCACATGCAGTAGCGCGCAAGCTCGCGCCCATCAGGAGCACACGATGATGAAAGCCGGCATCGATCAGGACGCCCTGATCACCCTCTTTTCCGACGCCAGCGCCAAGCAGGGCGAGGCCCTGCGAAAAGCCGTCAGCGCGGCCACGCTGAAGGCGCTGCAAGGCCGTGAGCTCACGCTCGGCAACATCGGCAAGGTCGTCCAGTCGGTGGCCGGGGCCGCCACGCTCGGTGCGGGCCGCAACGCCGGCAACCCGGTCGATGTCGAGGCCATGCTCGGCAATGCCCTGGCGGGCATCGACGGCGCGTTGCTGCAGGCGGTCGAGGCCAACCGCAGGGCGCTCGAGCAGTTCGTGAGCAGCGGCATGACGCTAGGCGAAAAGCCTCTCAAGCAGGCACTCGCCAACATCGAGAAGATGGAAGACACCTTCTTTGCCGCCGTCAGCAAGGCGGGCCAGGCGTCGGGTCCGATGCAGACGCCTTGGGATCAGGCGCTCGCCGCCATGAAGATGAAGGGCAGCGAGACCGGCATGCAGGCGAACCAGACCGTCGAGTCGCTTGTGGCCCAGGCGCAGACGATGCTGCGCGACGGTCGCGCTTCTGGCATGCGGGCGGCGCAAGCGATGCTGGACAGCTATGCGGCGATGGTCAGCGGCGTGCTGATCGGCATGTCGGAAGGCATGCAGGTCGGGGCACCCGCGAAGGCCGAGCCCCCGTCGTCTGGCGGCGGCGCTACCGCTCCTGCAGCGTCACCGGCGCCCACGAAGAAGACTGTCCGCCGGGCCGCCGCCCGACGCAAGTCAGCCTGAGCCTGAGCCTGAGCCGGAGCCAGGTGCAGCGCTTGCGCCTGGAACCGGGCTGACGCCGGCTCCGGGGCCGCTGGTGGTGCGGACGCCAGAACCGATGCCGGCGATGATGCCCGCGACCCGGGCTGCCACCGCGGCGTCGGTGCGGATCGGCCGGCCCCACTCGCGCACGGTTTCGCCAGGCAGCTTGTTCGTGGCGTCCAGGCCCATCTTGCCGCCCAGGCCCGACACCGGCGAGGCGAAGTCGAGATAGTCGATCGGCGTGCGGTCGACGAGCACGGTGTCGCGTACCGGGTCCATCCGCGTCGTGATCGCCCAGACGACGTCGTGCCAGTCGCGGATGTCGACATCGTCGTCGGTGACGACGATGAATTTCGTGTACATGAACTGCCGCAGGAAGCTCCATACGCCGAACATCACGCGCTTGGCGTGGCCCGGGTACCGCTTCTTGATGCTCACGATCGCGAGCCGGTAGCTGCAACCCTCGGGTGGCAGATAGAAGTCGGTGATCTCCGGAAACTGCTTCTGCAGGATCGGCACGAAGACCTCGTTGAGCGCCACGCCGAGCATGGCCGGCTCGTCGGGCGGCTTGCCGGTGTAGGTGGAGTGATAGATCGGGTCGCGCCGATGCGTCATCCGCGAGATCTCGAACACCGGAAACCAGTCCTGCTCGTTGTAGTAGCCGGTGTGGTCGCCGAACGGCCCCTCGAGCGCATATAGATACCCTCCGATCTCCTTTATCGGCACCCCGGCCGCGCTGGTGCCGGTAAAGCCGGGCGTCGCGGTCGGGATGTGGCCCTCGAGCACGAACTCGGCGGTGGCGGGCGCCTGCACCATCTCGCCTTCGTCGCCGACCGAGCAGTCGCACACCTCGGTGCGGCTGCCACGCAGCAGGCCGGCAAACTGATACTCCGAAAGCGTGTCGGGAACGGGCGTGACGGCGCCGAGCAGCGTCGCCGGGTCGGCGCCGAGCGCCACCGCCATGGGAAACGGCTGGCCCGGCCGGGCCGCAGCGAACTCGGCGAAGTCGAGCGCGCCGCCGCGGTGGGCGAGCCAGCGCATGACGACCTGCCTCGGGCCGATAACCTGCTGTCGATAGATGCCGAGGTTCTGGCGCTTGCGTGAGGTCGGCAAGCCCTGCGGGCCGCGGGTGATGACGAGTCCCCAGGTAATGAGCGGGCCGACGTCCTCGGGCCAGCAGAGCTGCACGGGCAGCGCGCCCAGGTCGACGTCGTCGCCGTCGATGACCACGTCACGGCACGGCGGTCGCGATGCCACGACGGGCCGCATCGTCCACACCGTCTTGGCCATCTGCAACAGGCGCCCGGCGTCGCGAACCCCCTTCGGAGGCTCAGGCTCCTTGAGGTTGGCGAGGAGCACCCCGATGTCACGCAGCGCCGCCGGGTCGCTGGCGCCCATCGCCAACGCCACCCTTCGTGTCGTTCCGAACAGGTTGGCGAGGACGGGTATTTTGTAACCGACCGGCCGTTCGAACAGAACGGCCGGTCCGCCGGCACGGAGAACGGCGTCGCACACCGCCGTCATCTCGAGCCGCGCCGATACGGGCTCTGCGACGCGTCGCAGGTCCCCCTGCGCGTCTAAAGCATCGAGAAACTCTCGCAAATCTCGATATTTGATACTCATTGGTTATATCAATCGTCGGAAGTAGTGTTGACCAGGAATTAAAGGGCTTCCTAGAATCGCGCCCTTCGTACGGTCAGGCCTCACAGGGATGGCGACGCGACCGCCGAACGGCCGAATTGAAATTATCGGCTCGGCCTTGCGCGAACCCACCGGGTCCGCGATGTGCCCAGCACGTGGATGGGGTTCGATATGACACGACTGACGCAGGCTCGCCTGCTCACTCTCTCGAAATGCAGGTCGTGGCCCGACGCCGCCTTGGCGTCGGGATCGGTGTTCCTGCGCGATGTCGGCCACGGGATGCTCGAGATCGCTCACAACTCGCTGGCGCTGGTTGGTCTGCTCATCGTCGGCACCGTGCTGTTCGCTTCCAGCCGCGCCGATCTGCGCCACGGTATCGAGTCGGAGACTTTGCACTGGCTGCAGGCGAGGCACGAAGCACGGGCTCCGGCGGTTATCGCCGAACCCGACCTCGGCGAGCCCGATGCGATCGCCCGCGCCACGGCGGCCGACCCGCGCGATTTGAATCACACCCAGGCTGCGGTCGCACTTTTCCTGGCTCGCCGCTACCACGTCGCTCCCGAGCCGATCAGCCGTCTCGTCCAGGAAGCGTGGACTGTCGGCGCGCTCGTCAATCTCGATCCGACGCTGATCCTGGCGGTGATGGCGGTGGAGTCGAGCTTCAATCCGTTCGCACAAAGCCCTGTCGGTGCCCAGGGCCTGATGCAGGTCATGACCAAGGTCCACGACGACAAGTACGTGGCCTTCGGCGGCAGCCATGCCGCCTTTGATCCGATCACGAACCTGCGCGTGGGGGTTCAGGTGCTGAAGGAATGCATCGCCCGTGCCGGTGGCCTGGAGGCTGGCCTGCGTTTCTACGTCGGCGCCGGGAACTCCGGCGAAGACGGCGGCTACGCGGCGAAGGTTCTCGCCGAGCAGAGCACGTTGCGGTTGATCGCCAGCGGTGGCAAGGCGAGGATCGTCGCGCGAGCGGCATCGGTGACGGTGCCCAAGGCCAGGGAGGAAGCCGCGCTGCCAGCGCCTGTCGAGGCGCCAGCGCGTCCCACCGCCGAGACGACGCCGCTGTTGCCGGAAAAGGTCGCGCTGGCGCCTTGAGCGGCGGCGGCGAGGCGGCCACGTCAGCGCGGCCGCAACGCCCCGCCTTCGCACGAGGCGACCGACCCAGCAGCTACGATCGGCGACTCGCCGCGCAGGCGGATCCAGGACGCCTCTCCATCATGTTCGATCGCACCCAGTCGACCCTCGCCAAGGTCGACCCCGAAATCGCCGCCATCATCGAGCGCGAGAACCGACGCCAGGAAGAGCACATCGAGCTCATCGCCTCGGAAAACTACGCCTCGCCTGCCGTGATGGCCGCGCAGGGCAGCCAGCTCACCAACAAGTACGCCGAGGGCTACCCCGGCAAGCGCTACTACGGTGGTTGCGAGTTCGTCGACATGGCCGAGCAGCTCGCCATCGACCGCTGCAAGCAGCTGTTCGGCGCCGGCTATGCGAATGTGCAGGCCAACTCGGGCTCGCAGGCCAACCAAGCGGTTTTCTTCGGCCTCCTGCAACCCGGCGACACGATCATGGGCATGAGCCTGGCCGAAGGCGGCCACCTCACGCACGGCATGCCGCTGAACATGAGCGGCAAGTGGTTCAAGGTGGTGAGTTACGGGCTGACGCCCGCCGAAGCCATCGATTACGACGCCATGGAGCAGCTCGCCCACGAGCACAGGCCCAGGCTGATCATCGCCGGCGCCTCGGCGTACAGCCTGCGGATCGACTTCGAGCGATTTGCCAGGGTGGCCAAGGCGGTCGGCGCCATCTTCATGGTCGACATGGCTCACTACGCCGGCCTGATCGCTGCCGGCATCTATCCGAACCCGGTGCCGCACGCCGACGTCGTCACCTCGACCACGCACAAGAGCCTGCGCGGCCCCCGTGGCGGCATTGTCCTGATGAACGACGAGGCCATCGCCAAGAAGATCAACAGCGCCATCTTTCCCGGTATCCAGGGCGGCCCGTTGATGCATGTGATCGCGGCCAAGGCGGTGGCCTTCAAGGAGGCGCTGGCGCCGGAGTTCAAGACCTACCAGCAGCAGGTCGCGAAGAATGCCGTGGTGCTCGCCGAGACGCTGATCGAGCGCGGCCTGCGCATCGTCAGCGGCCGCACCGAGAGCCACGTGATGCTGGTCGACCTGCGGCCGAAGAACCTCACCGGCAAGGAGGCCGAGACGGTGCTGCAGTCCGCGCACATGACGTGCAACAAGAACGGGATTCCCAACGACCCGCAAAAGCCGATGGTGACGAGCGGCATCCGGCTCGGCACGCCGGCGATGACGACGCGTGGCTTCGGCGAAGACCAGGCGCGCCAGACCGCGCACCTCATCGCCGACGTGCTCGACCACCCGCACGACGAGGCCCGCATCGCCGCCGTCAGGGCCAAGGTCGCTACCTTGACGAAGGACTTCCCTGTCTACCGCTAGGTCCTGATGCGCTGCCCGTTCTGCAGCCACGAAGACACCCAGGTCGTCGAGACGCGCGACTCCGACGAGGGCGACGTCGTTCGCCGGCGGCGGCGCTGCCAGAGCTGCGACAAGCGCTTCACGACCTACGAGCGCCCGGAGATCGCGCTGCCCTCGGTGGTCAAGAAAGACGGCACCCGCGCCGAGTTCGATCCGGCCAAGGTTCGCGCCTCGATGACGCTGGCGCTGCGCAAGCGACCGGTCAGCGTCGAGCAGATCGACGCCGCGCTGGAACGCATCCAGGACAAGCTGCTCAACAGCGGCGCCAAGGAGGTGCTGTCGGCCAAGGTCGGCGAGCACGTCATGCGCGAGCTCAAGCGCATCGACAAGGTGGCTTACGTGCGCTTCGCCTCGGTGTATCGCAGCTTCGAGGACGTCGACGAATTCAGGCAGCTGATCCGCGACATCTGAGCCGGCCTTAGCGGCCCCCCATACGGGCGAACCCGGCCCGCGCACCGGACATCCCCCACCTTTCCCCAGCGTGCGGGATCGCGCAGGAGTTCACGGATTTCTACATTGCTTCGTATGGACACGAAGCAACCGAATCTCCTGGTGGTCCACCGTCGGCGCGGCCTGACGCTGATCGAGATGGCGATCGTCGTCGCCGTCATCGCCATCGTCGCGGCCACCGCGGCTCCCAGCTTTTCCGCGTACATCGACGCCCGCCGCCTCGAGGGCGCCGCGACCCGCCTTGCCGCCGACGTGCAGTTCGCGCGCAGCGAAGCCGTTGCCCGCAACCGGGCGCTCCGGCTCAGCTTCCATGCCAATGCCGCGCTCAGCTGCTGGGTCGTGCACACCGGCTCCGCTGCGCAATGCAGCTGCGACATCGGCGGCGCGGCCGTGTGCACGGGCAGCGCGGTCGAGATCAAGACCGTCGTGCTGCCGGCCGGCGAACGCATCGGCGTCGCCGCCAACGTCGGCTCGCTCGTGTTCGATCCGCTGCACGGCACCAGCACGCCGACCGGCACCCTGCGTCTCTTCGACGGCCGCGGCCGCGCCGTCCACCACATCGTCAACGTCATGGGCCGCGTGCGCTCGTGCTCGCCCGGCGCGGCGATGCCGGCCTGGCGCGCCTGCTGATTCCTTCCCGCCAACCCCCGCCCCACTTCTTCAAGCGCATTCACCCCGGAGCTGCCAATGAACGCATCCAGCCACGCCACCCGCCGCCTCACGCGCGGCTTCACGCTGATCGAGACGATGGTCACCGTCGGCATCGCCGGCGTGCTGTCGAGCATCGCCTACCCGCCACTCGAGGGCCACGTACTGCGCGCTCGCCGCACCGACGCGCTGGTGACGCTGATGCAGGCGCAGCTGGCGCAGGAGCGCTACCGCGCCGAGCATCGCAGCTACGGCAGCCTGGCCGAGACCGGCGTGCCGGCGAC
>JBDTCA010000158.1:0-6980 GCA_039923815.1 Caldimonas sp.
CGGTCGATCATGTAGACCACCGGCTCGGCGACGGATTCATTGACGCGCTCGAAGGTCGGCACGCCCTCCTGGAGGATCACTTCGGTGACTTCCTGGCCGTCCTTGATGACGCTCATCTTGTTGCGCGAGCGGCGGTTCAGGTCGGCAAGGTCCTTCGGGTCGCGCACGGTCATGATGCCCATGCCGTAGGTGCCGGCGTCGGCCTTGACGATGATGAACGGCTTTTCCTGGATGCCGTATTCCTTGTACTTGCGGCGGATCTTGCCGAGCAACGTCTCGGCATTGCTCATCAGGCAGTCGGCACCCGAGCCGTCGCTGAAGTTCACCTCGCCGCAGCGCGCGAACATCGGATTGATCAGCCAGGGGTCCATGCCGAGTAGCTTGGCGAACTTCTTGGCCACTTCTTCATAGGCCGCGAAGTGGTTGGTCTTGCGGCGCACCGCCCAGCCGGCGTGCAGCGGCGGCAGCAGGTACTGCTCGTGAAGTCCCTCGAGAATCTTCGGGATGCCAGACGAGAGGTCGTTGTTGAGAAGGATCGTGCAAGGGTCGAAATCCTTGAGGCCGAGGCGGTTGCGCGTGCGCACCAGCGGTTCCACCGTCAGGGCACTGCCGTCGGGCAGAGGCACCTGGGTCGGCGCGGTGATGGCTTCGTCGAGCGTGCCGAGACGCACGTTGAGACCGGCCATGTGGAAGATTTCCATCAGCCGCGCCACGTTCATCAGGTAGAACGAGTTGCGGGTGTGCTTCTCGGGGATGAGAAGCAGGTTCTTCGCCTCCGGGCAGATCTTCTCGATCGCGGCCATCGCCGCCTGCACCGCCAGCGGCAGCATTTCGGTCGTGAGGTTGTTGAAGCCGCCAGGGAACAGGTTGGTGTCTACCGGTGCCAGCTTGAAACCGGCATTGCGCAGGTCGACCGACGTGTAGAACGGCGGCGTGTGCTCCATCCACTCGAGGCGAAACCAGCGCTCGATGGCCGGCAGCGATTCGAGCATGCGTTGCTCTAGCTCGTTGATCGGCCCGGTGAGGGCGGTGATGAGGTGGGGAACCATGAGAAGCGCCCGCGGCGAAGCGGGCGAAGTGCGGCCGGGGGGAGCCGGGATTCTAGGCATATGGGGGGCCCGGACAACGCCGCAAGCACCTCGAACCGTGGGAGTCGCCCGTTGGCGAGGCTCCAAAGGAAAAGGGCCACCCGCAAGCGGCCCTCGGGACGGAAGCGAAACGCGTCAGTTGTGGTACGCCGTCTCGCCGTGCGAGGTGATGTCCAGGCCCTCGCGCTCGTCTTCCTCGTTCACGCGCAGTCCGATCGTCATGTCGACGATCTTGTAGGCGATGAGCGAGACGACGCCGGACCAGGCGACGGTGATCAGCACGGCCCTGGCTTGCGCCCAGACTTGCGTCGCCATGGCGTAGTTCTCCGGCTTGACCAGCTCGCCCGTGAACCAGTTGTCGGGAAAGCTCGGGCCGCCGAGCGAGGGTGAATTGAAAATGCCCGTCAGCAGGGCGCCGACGATGCCGCCGACGCCGTGCACGCCGAACACGTCGAGCGAGTCGTCCGCGCCGAGCATCTTCTTCAAGCCGGTCACGCCCCAGAGGCAGGCGAAGCCAGCGACGAAGCCGACCACCAACGCACCCATCAGGCCGACGTTGCCGCAGGCCGGCGTGATCCCCACCAGCCCGGCGACCGCGCCCGAGGCAGCGCCGAGCATCGAGGCCTTGCCCTTCATCAGCGTTTCACCGATGCACCACGCCAGCACGGCCGCGGCGGTTGCCGAGAACGTGTTGATGAAGGCGAGGACGGCGCTGTTGCCGGCCTCCAGCGCCGAGCCGGCGTTGAAGCCGAACCAGCCGACCCAGAGCAGCGCGGCGCCGACCATGGTCAGCGTCAGCGAGTGCGGGGTGAAAGCCTCACGGCCGTAGCCGACCCGCTTGCCCACCATGTAGGCGCCGACCAGGCCAGCGACGGCGGCGTTGATGTGGACCACCGTGCCGCCGGCGAAGTCGAGGGTGCCCATCTGCCAGATGAAGCCGGCCTTGCTGTTGAGCGGATCGACCAGGGCCTTCGACGTGTACGCGTCCGGGCCGGGCCAGAACCAGACCATGTGGGCGATGGGCACGTAGCTGAAGGTGAACCACAGCGCCATGAAGACGAGCACCGCGGAGAACTTCATCCGCTCGGCAAATGCACCCACGATCAGGCAGCAGGTAATGGCCGCGAAGGTGGCCTGGAAGGCCATGAACAGCAGCTCCGGGATGACCACGCCCTTGCTGAAGGTGGCGGCCATGGCCATCGTGCCGGCGACAGGATCGAACAGGCCCCTCATGAAGATGCGGTCGAAGCCACCGAAGAAGGCATTGCCCTCCGTGAACGCGAGGCTGTAGCCGTACAGGCACCACAGCACCGTGATCAGCGAGAAGGTGACGAACACCTGCATCAGGACCGACAGCATGTTCTTGCTGCGGACCAGGCCGCCGTAGAACAGCGCCAGTGCCGGCACCGACATCATGATGACAAGAGCGGTGCAGACGAGCATCCAGGCCACGTCGCCCTTGTTCGGCACCGGCGCGGGGGCAGCGGCAGCCACGGCAGAAGCCGACTCGGCGGCGCCTGCGGGCACCGCCATCGGCGCCGAGGCGACGCCTTGAGCGAACGCCGGGGAGCCGAGGCAGGTGAAGAGCCCGAAGACGAGCGAAAGGAAAAGCTGTTTCATGGATGTGAGGCCCTTGTCGCGCTTCACAGCGCGTCCTTGCCGGTCTCGCCCGTACGGATGCGGACGACCTGCTCGAGGGTGGACACGAAGATCTTGCCGTCGCCGATCTTGCCGGTGCGCGCAGCGGCCTCGATGGCCTCGATCACGCGGTCGACGAGGGCGTCGTCGATGGCCGCTTCGATCTTCACCTTGGGCAGGAAGTCGACCACGTATTCGGCGCCGCGGTACAGCTCCGTGTGGCCCTTCTGGCGGCCGAAGCCCTTGACTTCCGTCACCGTCACGCCCTGCACGCCGATGGCGCTCAGGGCTTCACGAACCTCGTCCAGCTTGAACGGCTTGACGATCGCGGTCACCATCTTCATTGCCCCACTCCCTCTGTTTCGAATTCGGAAGGCGGCAAAGGGCGCGCGTTGCGCCCGTGCCGCACGATCACAGCGCCTTGCTCAGCGTCAGGATCACGCGCGGCTTGTTGATGTCGCCATAGAAGCCGCGCTTGTTGGCGCCAACGATGGCGGCCGCGGCCGAGACGCCCGAGCCCATGACCGCGCTCATGTCGTAGGTCACGCCGAGCTTGTAGTCGTAGAAGTTCGGCACGCCAACGTGGGTCGTCGTCAGGCCTCCCCCACCGTCGGCGAGGCTGTAGCTGGCGTTGCGGATGCCGCTCGCGTAGTGCGTGTAGCCGACGTGCCCGTTCAGGGTCAGCTTGTCGACCAGCGGGAAGTTGGCATTGCCTTCGAGATAGCCGGTGTTGCGCCCGTTGGGCCGGCCGATGCCGACGCCGGCACCGCGGGCACCGGCCTGCTGGGCTTCACCGATGCCGAAGTAGTCGCTCGAGACGGTGTGCGAGTACTTCAGGGTGAAGAAGCCGTAGGTCAGGGCACCGTAGATCTCGGTGGTATTGAAGTCGAGGATGCGGTCTCTTTGCGGGTAGAAGTACTGCAGGATGCCGACGTCATAGGCGATGTCCTTGGTGATCTCGCCCTTGTAGCCGCCGTAGAAGTCCATCTCGAGCGCAGCGTTGCTGAAGCTGACGTTGGAGTTCCAGGCGCCGACATAGAAGCCATGGCTCGACCAGTCGAAGCCGCCTTGCAGGGCGGGCGAGAACCACTTCGTGTTGCCCTGGTCCTGGCCGCGGAACTTGTATTTGGTGGTCAGGTTGATATTGGCCGTGAACGGCGACGGCGACGGCTCGGACCCGGCGGCCGTTGCCGCCGTGGTCGCTTCCGGAGCCGACGCCGGCGTCGTGGTCTGCGCGCACGCACCGATCGCACAGAGCGGCAGGATCGACGAAACAATGAGCGATTTCTTCTTCATCCAGGCTCCCGGCCAAGTCGTTGAGGTCGTGTCCTCAACTGCAGGTTGCGTGCCATGCGACGCTTGGTGCGCACGCCTCATTGCGGCGCGTCGCCTAGCCCGTGAAGAGCCTCGAAAGCACCAAAGCCACCCATGTGAGCAGCCCCGTGGCGCACTTCGCTGGTGCGGTGACGGCGAACCCGATCAACTCTCCGCGTGCCGCGCCGTCACATGGACAATGCCGGGTCCTCGCGATCTCGCCCTCCACTGCTCCCGACCACTCACCGATGTCGTTCGCCGTTGTCCACAGCCGTGCGTTGCGCGGGCTCGATGCGCCCTCGGTGACGGTCGAGGTGCATCTCGCCAACGGCCTGCCTAGCTTCACGCTCGTCGGCCTCGCCGAGACCGAGGTGAAGGAGTCGCGCGAACGCGTGCGCGCCGCGCTTCAGACCAGCGGCCTCGACTTTCCGCACAACAAGCGGGTCATCGTCAATCTGGCGCCGGCCGACCTGCCCAAGGAGTCCGGACGCTTCGACCTGCCGATCGCGCTCGGAATCCTCGCTGCAGCGGGCCACATCGACGCGGCCCGACTCGAAGCGTTCGAGTTCGCGGGCGAGCTCTCGCTCGGTGGCGAGCTCCGGCCGGTCCAGGGTGCGCTGGCGATGGCGCTCGCCTTGCGCCGCTCGCAGTCCGCCGTGGCCAGAACGCTGGTGCTGCCGCAGGCCAGCGCCGACGAGTCGGCCCTCGTCGGTGGCCTGGCGGTTCGGGGTGCGGCCCACCTGCTCGACGTCGTCAAGGCGCTGCTGCCCGGTGACGCTGCCGACGACGCCGGCCTGCGCGAGGCGCGGCCGCCGCTGCGCCGCCCTGCTCCGCCCGTGGCTGACCTGATCGATGTCCGCGGCCAGTCGGGTGCCAAGCGTGCCCTGGAGATCGCCGCCGCCGGCCAGCTGAGCTTGTTGATGGTCGGCCCGCCGGGCACCGGCAAGTCGATGCTCGCGCAGCGGCTCGCCGGCCTGCTGCCGCCGCTCTCTCACGACGAAGCGCTCGAGTCGGCAGCGATCCTCGGCGTCGCCTCGCACGCCGGCTTCGCCCTGGAGAAGTGGGGCCAGCGCGTGCTGCGCGCGCCGCACCACACGGCGTCGGCAGCGGCATTGGTCGGAGGCGGGTCGCCGCCACGGCCGGGCGAGGCCTCGCTCGCCCACCACGGCGTGCTCTTCCTCGACGAGCTGCCCGAGTTTCCGAGGGCAGCGCTCGAAGCCTTGCGCGAGCCGCTCGAGACCGGTCGCATCGTCGTCTCGCGGGCGGCACGGCAAGCGGAGTTTCCGGCCCGCTTCCAGTTGGTGGCGGCGATGAATCCGTGCCCGTGCGGCCAACTGGGCAACCCGGCACGCGCCTGCCGCTGCACGCCCGACGCCGTGGTCCGCTATCAGGGCCGGATCAGCGGACCGCTGCTCGACCGCATCGACATCCAGATCGAAGTGCCTGCGGTCGATGCCGCACGCCTCGCCGCCAGTCCCGATGGCGAGACCAGCGCCGTGGTCGCCGAGCGCGTGATGGCGGCTCGCCGGCGTGCGCTGGAACGTCAGGGCACGACGAACAGCGAGCTGGCCGGAGAGCGGCTCGACACGCATTGCCGGCTCGACGCCGACGCTTCGTCGTTTCTGCAATCGGCGGCGGTGCGACTCGGCTGGTCGGCGCGCGGCTTTCACCGCATCCTTCGCGTCGCTCGCACCATCGCCGACGTCGACGCCGCGCCGGCCATCGCCACCGCACATCTGGCCGAGGCCATCCAGTACCGGCGCGTGCTGCGCTGATTGGCGCCGCAGCCGCGGCAATGAAGGTGCAGCAATGAAAAAGGGCAGCCCGCAGGCTGCCCTTTCGGAAACCGAGCCTTCGCTCAGCCGGCCTTCAGGAAGCCGAGGTCGCGCGGGAAGTTCTTCAGGTTCGGGAAGATCGTGTCCAGGTTGGTGTTGCTGACGCCGAACCATTTGCCGAGCGTTGCGCCGATCGTGTCGACGGAGTTCACCGGGATGTAGGCGTTGTTCGCGGCGTCCTGCCCCGTGTTGAGCTGGAACTGCGGGAAGCGGCCGTAGACCTCGCCGCCCTTGACCGCGCCGCCGACCACGAAGTGGTGCGAGCCCCAGCCGTGGTCGGTGCCGTCGCCGTTGGTCGTGATCGTGCGGTTGAAGTCGGAAGCCGTGAACAGCGTGACGTTGTTGCGCAGGTCGACGCCGCCGACATTCGACATCGCCGTGTCGAAGTAGGCAATCGCATGCGAGATGCGCGCCAGCAGGTCGGCCTGGTTCGGGTTCTGGTTGTCGTGGGTGTCGAAGCCGCCCATCGAGACGAAGAAGATCTGCCGCTTGGCGCCGACCGCGTTGCGCGCCCCGATCACTCTCGCGACCGTCTGGATCTGCTGGGCCAGACCGTTCTGCTGGTTCTGGCCGGTCGACGGCACGACGTAGGTCGTCGGGTTCGACGCCATCGACGCCGCGAACGCGGTCTGGAAGGTCTGCTGCGCACTGATCGAGCGGCCGACGATCGTCGACATTTCCTTGGCGAAGAGATGCTGGTTGTCGCCGGTGACGATCGATCGCAGGGTCGTGGATGCCGTGGGCGAACCAAACAGCGTGCCGGTGAGGCCGCCGATCTGCGTCGCGCCGCCGCCACCGACCTGATACTGATACGTGGTCTCGCCGGCCGAGAACACCGCGTTGCCCGACACGCCGATGCTGGTGAACGTCTGATTGGCGTTCTGGCTGGCGATCATGTCGCCGATGTGGCCGCCCCAGCCGACCTTCACTCCTTCAGGGCCGAGCGCCTGCCAGGTCGACTGCTGGTCGTTGTGCGAACCCAGCGCCTGCGGCCGCGGCTTGGAGTTGCTCGTGTATTCGGCCCGGGTCAGCGGAACGACGAGGGGACCGGCGTTGGCGATGATGCCCAGCCGCCCGGCACCGAACAGGCTCTGAACCTCGGTCA
>JBDTCA010000159.1:0-10296 GCA_039923815.1 Caldimonas sp.
CGTCGGCGTCGAGCTCATGAAGTCGAACGACGACAGTACTTCGTAGAACTCGATGGCCCGGGCTTCACGATCGATCTCGTTGAGCGCCAGGCCCATGGCGACACGCATGAAGAAAGCCTGCGGCAGCTCGATTCGAACGTCGTCGATATGCAGGAAGTAGCGGTCGTAGAGCGTCTGCAGCCCGAGGTAGTCGAACTGGAGATCGCGGTCGGCCTTCAGCGCGGCGCCCAGGCGCGCAAGATCGAACTGCGCCATCTTCTCGTCGAGCAGCTCGGCGCCGATGCCCTTCTTCACGAAGTGCGCGAAATAGTCGGCGTAGCGCGCTTCCATGTCGGAGTGCAGCAGCTCTTCGCCCGTGACCTCGCGGCGGATCGTGTGGAGCAGCAGCCGCGCCGTTGCCCGCGTGTAGCCGGGGTCCTTCTCGATCAGCGTGCGCGCGGCCAGGATCGCGGCCTTGTGCACCTCGTCGATCGGAACGCCGTCGTACAGGTTGCGGCGCGTCTCGGCAATGATCGGTTCGGGCCTCACGTCGGCACCGAGGCCGGCGCAGGCCGATTCGATCAGCGCCTGCAGGCGAGCCGAATCGAGCGGCACGCGGTTACCGCGGTCGGTGACCATCAACGCCGGCACGGCGGCGAGAGGCATCACGCCTTGCTTGACGCGCTCCTGGGCGCGACGCTCGCGATAAAGCACATACGCGCGTGCGACTTCGTGATGACCGCCGCGCATCAGGCCGAGCTCGACGTGATCCTGCACGTCTTCGATGTGGAATGTGCCGCCGCCCGGACGCGAGCGCAGCAAGGCACGGACGACCGACTCGGTGAGCCCGTCGACGGTCTCGCGGACGCTTGCCGATGCCGCGCCCTGCGTGCCGTGCACGGCGAGGAACGCCTTCATCAGCGCAACCGCGATCTTGTTCGGCTCGAACGACACGACGGCGCCGTTGCGACGCAGGATCTGGTAGCCCTGGTAGGCGGACACGACGTTGCCCGGCTTGGCCTGCGGGCGCAGCGCGGCGGTGATGGCCGGTTGCGCCTGGGCGGTGGTGGATTGCATGGCTTCCTCTCGTGAATCCCGATCGTCGGCGACGGATCCGGGATGTGTCTTGTCAGGGCCGTCTGCGAATCAAGGCTGCCTGGCAGCTCGATCTGGGCGACGGCGTTCGGTGGTGTTCTTGTTGGCGCGGGGTGGCGGTGGAGTGCGTCTTGTCGACAAGCCAGCATAGCACCGCGACACACTATATCTGGGGTCTGGGCTACCTACAAGCACTACCTATAGTGTCTTCTGTCGTGAACTATGCACGCTTCGCATTGTCGCGCATCTGACCTCCGGCGAACGCTGCACGACCATGAACTCAACGCCTGTAGATCCTCGCTAAGCCGCGAACAGATTCGTTGATTCGGGCATGAGACGGTGCATGCGCACCCAGTCGAAGCCTCGTCCCGGGTCGCCCTTGCGGCCGGGCGCCACATGCTCGTGACCCGCCACCGACGACAACGGATATCGCTCGATCACGGCCCCGAGCAACGCGGCGAGAGATCCATATTGAATCTCTTCGAAGCCCTCGCCTTCGAGTCCTTCGAGCTCGATTCCGATCGAGAAATCGTTGCAATTCTCTCGACCCCGCCAGGCGGACGCCCCGGCGTGCCAGGCGCGTTCGTCGCAGGACACGAACTGCACCGGCTCGCCGCAGCGCCGAATGAGGAAATGCGCCGAGACGGTGGCGCCGCGGATGGTTTCGAAGTAGGGGTGACTGCGCCAGTCGAGGCGATTCGTGAACAGCCGCTCGACCTCGTCGCCTCCGTATTCGCCCGGCGGCAGACTGATCGAATGGACGACGACCAGATCGACGTTCATCTGGTCGGGCCGCGGCCCGAAATTGGGCGACGGGCAGCGCCGGGCAATGTCGAGCCAGCCGCCCCGCCATGCCGCCGACGTCATTCGCGGTCGGAGCTGCCCGCGTCGCCGCCGACGTTGACGTTGAGGCGCGCCATGCGGTAGCGCATCTGTCGCAGCGACAGGCCCAGGCTGATGCCGGCAGCCGTGCGATTGAAGCGGTGATGCTCGAGCGCACGAACGAGGATGTCGCGTTCGACGTCGTCCAGATACACGGCGAGGTCGTTCGGCAGCGGCTCCTCGACCGGCGCCATGCGCATCGGCGAGCGTGCCGCGTCAACGGCCGACTCGACAGCGGCGCTGGCGATCTGGTCGAGCTCCTGCGCGGCACTGTCGGTGAAGACCGACTCGGGCAGGCCGAGGTCGTAGACGTCGAGCTCTTCCGCACCCGACAGCGCCACGGCGCGATGGAGCAGGTTCTCGAGCTCGCGGACATTGCCCGGGAATGGATAGCGGGCCAGGTGCACCAGCGCGTCACGGGTCAGCCGGGGCGCAGGCCAGACGCCGGCGTCCCGCGCGAGCCGCTCGAGCACCAGGGTGCTGATGCCCATCAGGTCTTCCAGGCGCTCGCGCAGCGGCGGCACGCGGATCTGGATGACGTTCAGCCGGTAATAGAGATCCTGCCGGAACAGGCCGGCCTGGACCTCCGCGCCGAGGTCCTTGTGCGTGGCGCTGAGCAGACGCACATCGACGGGCAGTTCCGCGACGGCGCCGACCGGGCGCACCGAGCGCTCCTGGATGGCGCGGAGCAGCTTGCTCTGCATCGACAGTGGCAGATCGCCGATCTCGTCGAGGAACAGCGTGCCGCCGTTGGCCGCCTGGAAGAAGCCTTCGCGGTCGTCGTTGGCGCCGGTGAAAGCGCCCTTGCGGTAGCCGAAGAACTCGGCTTCGAGCAGCTGTTCCGGAATGGCGCTGCAGTTGACGGGCACGAACGGCATCGCGCCGCGCACGCTGACCTCGTGGATGGCGCGCGCCACCAGTTCCTTGCCAGTGCCCGACTCGCCGGCGACCAGCACGGGCGCCATGCTGCGCGCGACCTTCTCGACGAGCGAGCGCACCTGCTGCATCGCCACGGACTGGCCGGCCATGCGGCCGAGCGCGGCGCTGGTCGGGACCGGTGGTGCAGGTGCGACGGCGCGGGGCGCACGCGGCGGCGGCGCGATGCGGTGCTCGGAAGGCAGGCTCGACGGGTCGACGGTCGGCCCGCCGCTGCCACCGCGGCCAAGGGCTGAGGCGACCACACCTCGAAACTGTTTCAGGTCGACTGGCTTGGTGAGGTAGTCGTAGGCGCCGGCCTTGAGCGCATCGACCGCGTTCTCGGACGAGCCGTAGGCGGTGATCACGATCGTCTTCTCGCGCCGACCACTCTCCTCGATCCAGCGCAGCACATCGAGGCCGGTGCCGTCGGGCAGGCGCATGTCGGTGATCACGGCGCTGTAGGTCCGATCCTTCAGATGCAGCAGGGCCTCCTCGACGGTGCCGGCGGTGTCGAGGTCGTAGCCTTCCCGAAGCAGCGTCAGCTCGTAGAGCGTTCGCAGGTCGGGCTCGTCGTCGATGACGAGCAGGCTGAAGTGCGCGGCGGTGGTCATGAGGTCAGCTGCAATCGGGATTCGGCGGGGTGGAGGGCGCCGCGCCGCATCTCCACGAAGAAGTCGTTGCGGCGCGATCGGTCTGCCGGCATAAGCCGGTAGTCGATGCGTGCGCCGTATCGTTCGCAGAGTTCACGGCAAATGTAAAGGCCGAGACCGGCGCCGCGGCTGCGGGTAGAGAAGAAGGGCTCGAATAAATACGGTTCCACATCAGCGGCGATCGGCTTGCCGTCGCTCAAGACATTGAGGACGGCGCGGCCTTCGTCTTCGCGCTCCACGGCAAGCCGGACCAGGATCGAGCCCGGCTTGTCGCTCGCGTGGCGGCGGGCGTTGTCGAGCAGGTTGACGAGCAGGCGTCGCAGATGCTCGGCGTCGAACATCACGCCGAGCGGCTCGGGCGGCAGTTCGACGCGCAATGCACTTTGCTCGCCGAGCGCGACACCGGCGGCGCGCGCCCATTCGCTGCAGATGGAGCCCAGCTGTGCAGTGGCGTCGATGGCGCCGACATCCTGGACCTGGCCGGGCGCCACCTCCATCACGTCGTCGACGATCCGCTTCAGTCGCTCGACGTTCTCGGTGACCATGCGCATCAGCTGCTTTTGCACCGGGTCGGTGGCATCTTCGGCGAGCAGCGCGTTGGCTTGCGAAATGGCGGCGAGCGGGTTGCGGATCTCGTGGGCGATACCCGCCGAAACGCGGCCCATCGCGGCGAGCTTTTCCTGACGTGTGCGGGCCTGCACGTTGCGAACATCTTCGAGGAACAGCACGCAGAACTCCTCGCCCGCCTGCGGCACGCGCTTTTTCGTGAAACGCACGCGCACGCGCAAGGTGCGATGTGAATCAGGCGCGAATTCGATCGCGACGTCGCGGCCGGCTTCCGGCCACGCCCCATCGGCAAACGCGCGTTCGACGACCTTGACCAGCGCGCCCCAGGCCGGCACGCCGCGCAACTGGAACGGCGCCGCGCGGCTGGTGCCTTGCGGCGCGAGCAGGCGCCGTGCGGCAGGGTTGGCGGCGCGAACCTTGCCGGCGCGGTCGACGACGAGAACGCCGTCGGCCATCTCCTCAATCACGAGGCGATTGAGCTGGGCCTGCTGGCGCGCCAGCTCGAGGCTGCCGCGGGCGCTGAGCTCCTCTCGCGCCAGCCGCCCGGCGAGCTCGCCGGCAAGGACCGTGATCACGAAGAAGCCGCTGCCGGCCAGGCCGGCCTGGGTCATGAGCAAGGTCGCGTCGCCGGCGCCGCCGAGCACGCCGAGCCAGGCCGTGGCGAGCAAGGCCAGCGTCACCACGGCTGCGGTCGCGAGCGCTTGCAGGCGCGGCGTCAGCACGCCTGCCATCAGCACCGGCATCACCAGCAGCGCCACGTAATTGAAGCCCGAGCCGGGCGAGACGAGGTGCAACCCGGTGAAGAGGAGCAGGTCGGCGCCGATGGTGGCCAGCCACTGCGGGCTTCGCAGTTGCGCGTACGAATGCGGCGCGCTCGCACGACGGAAGCGCGGCAACAGCCACATGCTGATGGCCAGCGTGGCGTAGGTCAGGCTGAGCGCGATCACTTCGCCCGTCGGTCGCAATCCGAAGGCACCGGCGAGCGCCAGGGTGACCGCGAGCGCAAAACCGAGCGCCGCACGGGCGGCGATGAAGGCGCCATAGATTCGCTCGAACGTCGTCGGCGCGGCAGTGCCCGTCTTGCGCCGCCGCGGTGGCTCGTTGGCATCGGACTGCCATGAGGCGCTGAAACGGGAGTCGTCGAGCTGCGCCGACTGGGTGTCGGCGGTGGCACCGAAGGCGCCGAACCAGGACTCGTCGGCAGCCGCCAGGCGGGGGCGCGACGGTGCGCTCATGATCCGGCCGCGCCCGCTTTCTCGAACGCGGTCCGATGGACGTCGCCGCAGAACACGCCGCCCTTGCCGGGCAAGGCTTCGTCGCGCGGGAGGTGCACACCGCAGTACGCGCAGGCGACGATGGTTTGCGGGGCAGCGGCACCGCCCGGGGTGGAAGGCGGGGCTTGACCCTTCGAGCGCCGGCCGATGGCGCCGCGCAAGAGCCAGACCAGCAGGAACACGGCAAGCAGGAAGACGATGAACTTCATGACTAGGCGACCGGCGGGCGGTTCAGCACGACCTCGAGCACGAACCGCGAGCCCACGTAGGCCAGCAGCAGGAGAACGGCACCCGCGTAGACGCCGCGCGTGGCCTTCGGGCCGCGCCAGCCGAAAGCTCGTCGACCGGCCAGCAAACCAGCGAAAACGATCCAGCCCAGGATCGAAAAGACCGACTTGTGGTCCCAACGCCAGGGGTCGGCGAACCAGGCGCCGAGCAGGATGGCGGCCGAGAGCAGGACGAAACCGGCAGTGACGAAGCCGAAGGTCAGACGCTCGAGACGAAGCAGCGGCGGTCCCTTCGCTGGCGACAGCCGCGCCTGCGTCGTTGGCCGCATTTGCTGCTCGGCCCGATTGAGCAGCAACGCATGAAGCACTGCAACGCCGAACAGGCCGTACGAGGCGATCCCGAGCAACCAGTGCAGGGGCGCCCAGACCGACACCGCCTGCGCGTGGACCTGACCAGGAAAGAGCCATGCCAGCACGACGACGACCATGCCGCACGTTGCCAGGGCACGACGAACACCGGGCAGTGGCACGAAGCGGTTCTCGACTTCGTAGACGCCGAGCACCAGCCAGAGCGTGATCGACAACGCCGGCGCGAAGCCGAAGCGGGCGCCCGGAATGCTCGAACCGATGCCGGCGATGTCGATCACGATCGACACCCCTTGAGCGATCCAGCCGACCAGCAACGCCTTGCGCAGGCTCGTCGCAAACCGCTCGCTCGGCAGCGCGGCGCCGACGAAGCAGGCGAGTGCGACGACGCTCGGCAGGCTGAGCGCGACGGCCACTGGCGAGAGCGCGGCGGTGTCGGGACCGAACGATAGAATCACCGGCCGAGTGTACTTTCGCACCGCCGTTCAGGCCGCGTGCGCACCCCATGGCCTCTGCCCTCACCGACCGCTTGACGCGGCTTGTCAAGACGATGCGCGGCCAGGCCCGCATCACCGAAGACAACGTGCAGGAGATGCTGCGCGAAGTACGGATGGCGCTACTCGAGGCCGACGTCGCGCTGCCGGTCGTACGCGACTTCATCGCCCGTGTGCGCGAGCGTGCCCTTGGCGCCGAAGTCGCCGGATCGTTGTCGCCGGGCCAGGCCTTCGTCGGCGTCGTCGATCGCGAGCTCGCCGCGACCATGGGCGAAGGCGTGGCCGATCTCGACCTCAAGGCGCAGCCGCCAGCGGTGATCCTGATGGCCGGCCTGCAGGGCGCCGGCAAGACAACGACGACCGCCAAGCTCGCCAAGCACCTGATCGAGAAGCGAAAGAAGAAGGTGCTCACCGTCTCGGCCGACGTCTATCGGCCGGCCGCCATCGAGCAACTCCGTTTGGTGACCAGGCAGGCCGGTGCCGAGTGGTTCCCGTCGAGTGCCACCGACTCGCCACTCGCGATTGCCAAGGCGGCGCTCGATCACGCCAAGCGCCATTACTTCGACGTGCTGCTCGTCGACACGGCCGGCCGTCTTGCCATCGACGAAGCGCTGATGGCGGAGATTCGCGGCCTGCACGCGGCACTCGATCCGGTCGAGACACTGTTTGTCGTCGACGCCATGCAGGGCCAGGACGCCGTCAACACCGCGAAGGCATTTAAGGAAGCGCTCCCGCTCACCGGCATCGTCCTTACCAAGATGGACGGCGACTCGCGCGGCGGCGCGGCCTTGTCGGTGCGGGCGATCACCGGCGCGCCGATCAAGTTCGCCGGCACCAGCGAGAAGCTCGACGGCCTCGAGGTCTTCGACGCCGTCCGCCATGCCGGCCGCATCCTCGGCATGGGCGACATCCTCGGCCTGGTCGAGCAGGTCCAGCAGAACGTCGACGTCGCCGCCGCGCAGAAGCTCGCCGACAAGGTCAAGGCCGGCGACAGCTTCGATCTGAACGACTTCCTGTCGCAGATTTCACAGATGAAGAAAATGGGCGGGCTCGGCGGCCTGATGGACAAGCTACCCTCGCAGATGACCGGCAAGGCAGCCAATCTCGGACCCGCCGAGATGGAACGGGCCGAGCGCGACGTGCGCCGCATGGAGGGCATCATCTGTTCGATGACGCCGCTCGAAAGGCGCAAGCCGGAGCTTTTGAAGGCGACGCGCAAGCGCCGCATCGCCGGGGGCGCCGGAGTTCACGTGCAGGAGGTCAACCGCCTTCTGAACCAGTTCGGGCAGATGCGCGACATGATGAAGAAGATGAAGGGCGGCGGCATGATGAAGATGATGAAACGCATGGGCGCCGTGAAGGGCTTCGGCGGCATGCGCTGAGCGCGGCCGCTGCTCGCTTCTCATCACCACAGGAAAGCGCATCGATGGATCCGTTCTACCTCGTCTCGATCGCCGCGGCCCTGGCCGCCACCGCCCTCATCTGGTGGCTGGCGCGCCGGCAGGGCCCCGTGGCGCGGCCGGAGCAGGCGGCAGAGCGGCTCGACACGCTGATCGGCTGGCCGCCGGAGCCGACGCGGATCCTGAGGTCGGCCGAGCGGCTGGCGTTCAGCACACTCAAGCTCGCTCTGCCCGGCTACATGATCCTGGCCCAGGTGCCGATCGCACGCTTTCTCGCCGTGCCGAAGCGCAACTCCTACGCGGAGTGGATGCGCCGGCTCGGCAGCCAGTGTGTGGATTTCGTCATCTGCGACGTCACCTCGCAAGTCATCGCCGTCGTCGAAGTGCGGCCGCCGCTCGAGCAGCTGGACGAGCGCGTTCGCGCCCGCCTCGACCGCATGACACGTGTCCTCAAGGCGGCCAACATCACGGTTCACGTCTGGAACGAGCTGAAGATGCCGACCATCGAGGTCGCGCGCGCGACCATCCTGCCCAATGCGCCGGCCATACCGCCGGGCGTTGCGAGAAGAACCGAGCCGGTGGCCATGGCGGCCGGCGCCGCAGCCGCGGTCGCGGCTGGAGGGGCGGTCGTGATGGCCGGACCCGCCGCCGATCCTTTCGCCGACACCGATCGCGACTGGAGCCAGGACGAGGTCATCGAGGTCGGCGAGCCCAGCGCCAACACCTGGTTCGACGACCTCGACTCGGTCTCGGCCGAGCTGCCGCCGGTCGGCGAGCGCTGAAACACCCGCGACGCGGCCCGTCAGTGGACGAGCGCTTCGGCGAACTCGCGCGCTCGAAACGTCTGCAGGTCAGCGAGCTTCTCGCCGACGCCCACGAAGTAGACCGGCAAGGGCTTGCCGCGCCCGCGTGACCAAAGCGCGATTGCTGCCAGCACACCACCCTTGGCTGTGCCGTCGAGCTTGGTGATGATCAGGCCCGTGAGGCCGAGCGCCTCGTCGAAGGCCTGGACCTGAGTCAGACCGTTCTGGCCGGTATTGCCGTCGATGACCAGGATCACTTCGTGCGGCGCACCGGCCTCCGCCTTGCCGATGACGCGCCGGATCTTCTTCAGTTCCTCCATCAGGTGGGCCTGGGTCGCCAGCCGGCCAGCGGTGTCGGCAATGACGACATCGCAGCCGCGCGCCTTGGCGGCGACGACGGCGTCGAAGGTGACGCCGGCCGGGTCGCCGCCTTCCTGGCTGACGATGTCGATCCTGCTGGCTGCCGATCCCGTGGCAGGGCCGCCGGCTCGCTCGGCCCACGCCAGCAACTGTTCGCGTGCGGCGGCGCGGAAGGTATCGGCGGCGGCAAGGAGGACCTTCTGGTCGGAATCGATGAGATGGCGAGCCAGCTTGCCGACGCTGGTCGTCTTGCCGGCCCCGTTGACGCCGACGACCATGATCACCGTGGGTACGTGTTTGCCGATCACGAGCGGCTGCTCCAGGGGTGCCAGCAGGTCCTCGACGCAGCGAGCGAGCAAGCGGCGGGCGGCGGCGCCGTCGCGCGTATCGGCGCGTTTGACGCGAGCCTGCAGGTCGTCGAGCACGTACCGTGTCGCGGCTGCGCCGGTATCGGCCTGAAGCAGCGCGGCTTCGAGATCCTCGTAAAGGGCGTCGTTGATCTCGGCGCCGACGAAGGCGTCGGCGATCGCCCCGCCGGTGCGCTGCAGGCCGCTCTTCAGCTTCGCGACCCAGCCGGCGCGGTCTTCAGCGACAGCGTCGGCCTCTGACGCCGGTGCGACCGTCGCAAGGTCTTCGACCTCGACGACCTCTTCGACGCCGACGCCCTCGCCTGCGCGCGGTACTTTCTTGCCGAAGAACAGCTCGCCGACGTCGGCGTTGAGCCACTCCATCGTTGTCCGTGGCCGTTCCGTGGCGGCCGCCGGGAGCGTTTCGGACGGGACCTCTGCGGCAGCGTCCCGCGCGGGCTTTTTCCTGAAGAAACTGAACATCGGCGAACGGTCTTTTCGGTGCGACTGAAGCCGAGAAAACAGCTCGGTATACTCGCGGGCTCAGGCGCTTTAGCTCAGTCGGTTAGAGCGACGGAATCATAATCCGCAGGTCCGGGGTTCGAGTCCCTGAAGCGCCACCAGACGCCGTGTCCCGGTCGCTCGCCTCGCCGTTTCGGGCCAAGACTTCGCCGCCTTTCGCGGCTTCTCCGAAAGCTCCGATGCTCCGCCACGCAGTCGCCAGTCTCACCTTCGCCACGCTCGCCGCCTGCAGCAGTGCGCCGACCTCGACGGGAATGCAGCGCAACTTTCCGCAGAAGGCATTGCGCGGCGCCCTGGTCATCGGCGTGGCGCCCGAAATCGCCCTCAACGGCAAACCGGCCCGCCTCGCGCCCGGCGCCCGCATTCGCGACGCGAACAACATGAACGTGGTGCCCGGGGCGATCTTCGGCGG